>CALFIY010000019.1 GCA_937877595.1 uncultured Prevotella sp. | reverse complement strand
GACCCGCGACCCCAACCTTGGCAAGGTTGTGCTCTACCAACTGAGCTATTTCCGCGTATCCCTTTCTGCATTAGAAAGGAGCATTTCTCTCAATGCGGATGCAAAGGTACGACTTTTTTCCTAACTGCCAAACTTTTCGCAAGTTTTTTTTCTTTTTTTTCAGTCCATCCTGTTTTTGTAGTCATCGTATGTATACTGGCGCAGTATTTCCAACCGTCCGTCGCTATGAAGCATACCGATGGCGGGATGGCCTATACCGTTGAACATACTGGTCTTCACGGTAGTGTAGTGTATCATGTCTTCAAAGACTATCTCCTGCCCTACTTGCAGCGGAGAGTCGAAGCGCCAGCACGACATGAAGTCGCCACTCAGACAACTGTTGCCGCCAAGGCGATAGACGTAGCCGCCAGTTGCGTATACCTCGGGGCTTTCGTCAACATGCTCTGCTCCTCTTACCTCTGGGAAATAAGGCATCTCCAGGCAGTCTGGCATGTGGCACGTAAAACTGACGTCAAGTATGGCAGTGCTGATGCCACTGTCTTCTACTATGTCCACAACGTGCGCAACGAGCGGGCCTGTCTGCCACGCGAAGGCACTGCCGGGCTCAAAGACGACGTGCAGATGCGGATAGCGCTGATGGAACTCACGCATCATGCGCACAAAGAGTTCCGTGTCGTAGCCGGCACGAGTCACCAGATGGCCACCACCAAAGTTTACCCACTTCAACTTTCCGAACCATTTGGAAAACTTCTGCTCTATGTGAGCCAGGGTACGCTGAAACTCATCGGCGCCGCTCTCACAGTGGCAGTGGCAGTGAAATCCGTCGATGTCGTCAGGAAGCCTGTCGGGCAGTTTATCTGCCGTAACGCCGAAACGGGAGCCTGGCGCACAGGGATTGTAAAGCATTGTCTGTATCTCGGAGTACTGCGGATTAATGCGAAGCCCTATCGAGCACCGGCCAGCCACGCGCTCATGGAAGCGCTCATACTGCGAGAGCGAGTTGAATGTGATATGCGACGAACAGTCGGCAATGCGGTCAATCTCATCTTCCATATAGGCTGGAGAAAAAGTGTGGGCAGGACTGCCAAACTCCTTTTTGGCAAGCATTGCCTCTGCCAGCGAACTGGCAGTAGTGGCCTGTATGTATTCCTTGAAGACAGGGAATGTCTTCCACAAGGCAAATGCCTTGAAGGCGAGAATGAACTCTACTTCTGCGCGCGCTGCAAGGTTGCTGATATGCGAAAGATTGCGACGCAGTTTTGCCTCCTCTACAATATAAATAGGTGTAGAAATATGCTCCATGTTCTCTGTGTAATGCGCTGTCTGTTTGTTTTCGGGGACAAAGTTACTGTTTTTTGGCCAATCACCATGCTTTTTCAGAAACTGCAGCTGTAATTTTTTTAAAAGCAGCTGTAATTTTTTTAAAAGCAGCTGTAATTTTTTTAAAAACAGCTGTAATTTTTTTAAAAACAGCTGTGACGTTTTTAAAAAGCGCTGTAATTTTTTCAATCACGCAGAGCACGTTTTTCTTGACATATCTTATAAATCTCACACCGCGTGTTTTTTTTCTTAGATTACAATTGCACATTTTACGAGAAATTACTACATTTGCACACAATTATGCAGCAAAGGCTATGAAACTGATTCTCATGACCAAGCCAACCTACTTCGTTGAAGAGGACAAGATACTAACTTCTCTCTTCGATGCAGGACTTGACAATTTGCATCTCAAGAAGCCCGGCGCATCGCCCATGTATGCTGAGCGCCTGCTTACACTACTGCCCGAAGACTACCACGGGAAAATCACAGTTCACGACCATTTCTACCTGAAAGAAGAATATCACCTGCGCGGCATCCATATCGACAATCCTGCCACTGCCGTTCCCGCCGGCTATCGCGGCAAGGTGAGCCGCACATGCTCCGACATCAACATGCTCAAGGAAATGAAGCGCCAGTCGGACTACGTTCTTCTTGGCAATATCTTCAACAGCCAGACAGACCCTCTCCAGACTTCCAACTTCAACGCCAACGAACTGGAAGAGGCTGCGCGTCGCGGACTGATTGACCGCCATGTCTATGCAGTTGGAGGGATGAACACCGACAACATCCGCATGGCGAGCGACCTTGGTTTCGGCGGCATCGTGATTTGCGGCGACCTGTGGAACAGGTTCAACATACACCAGCAGACCGACTATCAGGAACTGCTGTCGCATTTTGAGAAACTTCGCAAATTGATTGGATAGCACACCAGTATTCGGAAAAACTCTTAAAAAATAAATATAATGAACGCCCCTAACCCCTACATGGTTTTCTCTGGTACTGCCACTAAGTACCTTGCTGACAAGATCTGCCAGAGTCTTGGATGTCCGCTCGGCCAACTTCAGATCACGAAATTCTCCGACGGCGAATTTGCCGTAAGTTATGAGGAGTCGATTCGTGGCCGCGACATATTCCTGGTACAGAGCACATTTCCCAACAGCGACAACCTGATGGAACTGCTGCTGATGATAGACGCCGCAAAGCGCGCCTCGGCACGCACCATCAATGCCGTAATTCCCTATTTCGGATGGGCACGCCAGGACCGAAAGGATAAGCCGCGCGTCAGCATCGGCGCAAAACTCGTTGCCGACCTTTTGTCAGTGGCAGGCGTAAACCGCATCATCACCATGGACCTGCATGCCGACCAGATACAGGGCTTTTTCAATGTCCCGGTAGACCATCTGTATGCCTCGGGCGTTATTCTGCCATACCTGCAGAGCCTGCAACTTGACGACATCTGTATCGCCTCGCCCGACGTGGGTGGCTCGAAGCGCGCCAACACCTATGCCAAATATCTCGGCTGTCCTCTCGTACTCTGCAACAAGACGCGAGCCAGAGCCAACGTTGTAGCCACGATGCAAATCATCGGCGACGTGAAAGACAAGAACGTCATCATCATCGACGACATGGTTGACACAGCAGGCACGATAACCAAGGCTGCCGACATAATGAAGGAGGCTGGAGCAAAGACCGTACGCGCCTGTGCCAGCCACTGCGTGATGAGCGGTCCGGCAAGTGAGCGCGTCCAGGCATCGGCACTCGAGGAGATTGTGTTCACCGACTCCATCCCCTACACCAAGCGCTGCGACAAAGTGAAGCAACTCAGCGTGGCCGACATGTTTGCAGAAGCCATACGCCGTGTCATCAACAACCAGAGCATTAGCAACCTGTATATCGTATAGCACAACGAAACCTACAACTGTCGACATGAGTATCAAACGTCAAGTCATTGTTGCTGCCACTGCCATACTATTGGCAGGATGTCAGCAGAACTCCTATAGGATACAAGGAATCATCGAGGGTGCCGCTGATGGCGACACCCTCTTTCTTACTACCGACATCGCAGAAGGCACGCCACGCGACACTATCATCGTGGTCAACGGCAGGTTTGAACTGGAAGGAGCCACCGACTCTACATACTTCTGCATGGTGTATAGCAAGGCTAATCCCACGCTTAGCGCGTCTTTCTTCATCGAGCCTGGCACCATCGAGGTGCATATAGCAGCGCAACAGGAGAACACCGTGGTCGGCGGAACAGGCGTCAACAAGGCCTGGCAGCAACTCAACGACTCGTCGATGTCCGTTGGGCGCGAGATGAACCGCATTGCCGAGCGCATGTACACAACCAATCCCTCTTTTGAGGAACAGCAGAAAGCCGTAGAGCAGATACAGCAACTCAACAGCCGCTTCAGCAGTATTGTCATAGGTTTTGCCGAAAGAAACATCAGCAACGAACTTGGCTACTTCATCATCACCAGTTTCCCCGATGAGGTGATAGCAAGCGGAGAACGGCTGCGACTGATAGAACTGATGCCGAAAGAGATGCGCCAGCGCAAGGCAATAAGCGAGATGGAGCAGACACTGAGGCAGTCGGCACTGACAAGCGAGGGCGCAAAACTGCAGGACTTCACAATGACGGCTCTCGCTGGCAACGATGTCAACATTATGAGCGAGATTGCAGCCCACAAAATCACCATCATCGACTTCTGGGCTTCGTGGTGCGCGCCGTGCCGCGCCGAAATGCCGCTTATGGTAAGCATGTACCGCGAATTCAGCAGCAAGGGACTGGGCATCGTGGGCATTTCGCTCGACAACGACAAAGAGGCATGGAAGAGCGCCGTCGACGAACTCAACATGTCGTGGCCGCAACTGAGCGACCTGAAAGGATGGGAGAACGAGGCTGCCAAGCGCTTCAATATCACCAGCATTCCGCACACCGTCGTTGTAGACCAGCAGGGAACAATCCTGCGGCGCGGACTGCGCGGCGAAGAACTGAAAGCATACATCGCCGAACAACTGAAATAAGAAAACATCTCGTCGCAACACAATGAAAAACATCGTTTCGCTCACCCTGCTCGCTGCCCTGCTCTTTTCGTGCGGCAAGGGAGGCCTGTTCTCCTCGGCAAGCAAATATGAAGTAGACGAAGTGCACGTAGCCAAGGTGACACCGCTCATGGGCGACACGTCAGGCGTGAGTTGCAGAATGAACCTTAACGTAAAATACGTCAAAGGCGACGACCAGCGCGCACGCAACGTCAACAATTCCATTGAACAGCGGCTGTTCGACATGTCGGGCATGACAATGCAACAGGCTGTCGACTCTTTCGCCAAATGCTACTCTGAAGAATACGTGCGCAACATGCGCCCCATGTTTCGTGAGGAGGACGGCGACGAAGCCCATCGCGCATGGTACGAATACACCTACGACATCACGACGGCTGTGGAAGAAGGGCGCGACGGCTGCCTCATATATCTTATGACGACCGATGTCTACGAAGGCGGTGCCCACGGCATCTGCCAGCATCTTGTCCTGAACTTCGACGCTGAGACAGGCCACGTAATAACGCTCGACAGCATCATGGCCGAAGGATACCAGTACCAGTTGGAGGAAATGCTGCTGGCAGAACTGCGCAGACAGACAAAGACACACTCTCTCGACGAACTGCACGAGCAGGGCTATCTGATGGCAAGCGAAATATACGCTCCGCAGAACTACCGACTGGAGGAAGACGGCATTGTATTTATATATAATGTGTACGAAATTGCGCCATACGCCACGGGCATTACCGAACTGACACTGACATACGAGCAACTGAAAAAGATACTTAGACACTAAGCCAAAGGCCGGAAACGGAGAACCATGGAACTACTGCTGAAATACTTTCCAAAACTGTCTGAGCACCAGTGCCGGCAGTTTGAACAACTCGACGCTCTCTATCGCGACTGGAACGCAAAAATCAACGTCATCTCGCGCAAGGACATCGACAACCTCTACGAACACCACGTGCTCCACTCCATGGCAATAGCCAAGATAGTGAATTTCAGACCGTCGACACGAGTGCTCGATTTCGGCACAGGAGGCGGTTTCCCCGGCATACCATTGGCCATACTGTTTCCCGAGGCCGACTTCACTCTGATTGACGGAACGGGAAAGAAGATAATGGTGGCGCAGGAGGTTGCCAAGGCTATCGGCCTCAGCAACTGCCACCCCATTCACCGCCGTGGCGAAGAGGAGCACGGCAAATACGACTTTGTTGTGAGCCGTGCCGTAATGCCGCTGCCCGATCTGCAGCGTATGTGCAAGAAAAACATATCGACAAAGCACATCAATGCACTGCCGAATGGAATAATATGTCTGAAAGGCGGCAACCTGGACGGCGAAATACACAACTTCCGGAAACTGGTGGAGGTGACACCTATCAAATCCTTCTTCAGCGAAAATTGGTTTGACGAGAAAAATATTATCTACCTGCCATGCTGAACATCAAGCGCCTGATGTGCAATCCTCTACAGGAGAACTGCTACGTCGTAAGCGACGACAGCGGAGAGTGCGTCATTATTGACTGCGGTGCATTCTATCCTGAAGAAGAGGAGGCCATCAGCAACTATATAGGCAGGGAAAAACTGCACCCCGTACACCTGCTTGCCACCCATGGCCACCTTGACCACAACTTCGGCAACACCTGGATTGACCGCACATACGGCCTACGTGTAGAGATAGTGCGTGCCGACGACTATCTGATAGAGCATCTTTCGGAACAGGCAGCCAACCTCTTCGGACTACAACTGCCGCAGGAAGAGACATCCGTCGGCAGATGGCTGGCGGACGGCGAAACGATTTCATTCGGAGCCCACACGTTGAGCGTGATAGGCACGCCAGGCCACACACCAGGCTCATGCCTCTTCTGGTGTAAGGAAGAGAAAGTGGCATTCACTGGCGACACTTTGTTCCGAATGAGTATAGGACGCACAGATTTCGACGGAGGAAGTTACAAGCAAATGGTGGAGAGCCTGCGGCTGATAGCCGCCACGCTCCCCACCGACACAACAATTTACTGTGGCCACGGGCAGTCGTCAACAATAGCCGACGAACTGCACTACAACCCGTATCTCAGGGTGTGACCCTTATCCAGTCGGCATCTATCCATCCCTTGTCGACCTTGGCATCGGTCTCCACGGCGACAAAGCCAAACTTCGCTCCTATCCACTTACCTTCTTTCATTGTAAACTCCGTGCCGCAGTCGGTAAACTTCTTGCCATTGCTGCTGTAAGAAAAGTGCATCTTGCTGTCGGCCACGCTCAGGCGCAGATAGATATCTTCGTGAATGCCGGGCTTGTAGTCTATCTTGTCTGCAGCAGTAGGCTTCAGCGTGGCTATAACCTGCTCGCTCTGCTGCCTGCCCTTGTCGGCAGCCTTGCATGTGAGTTGCACGAGTTGGAATTCCTGCCCTACCCTGCGCACTACAATGGCAGAATAATCAAGTCCCATCATTATCAGTCCGCCCATCTGTCCTTCTGCCTTTGATGTAAATCTCAGTTTTGCGGTTGCCACAAACTTGTCGGCAGGCGTCTTCTGCAGCAACATGTTCGGGACTTCCCACAGGTTCTTCCATCCTTCCGACAACTTGTGTGTATAGATACGCATTGTTCCAAATGTTGTTGGCATGCCGTAAAACTGGTGATAGTTGGCATGCCACTGCCATTGCTTGCCAAGTGTTGTAGTATTAAACTCGTCGCTTTCCACAGGATTTTCTATCACTGAGGATGACGACTGCGGTTTTCTGTATTTCAGTACAGGCTCTCCCTTCTGCCCCATTATGGGCCAGCCTGTCGACCAGTCTACTGGATTAAGGTGCACCACACGTCCGTAGGCTTCCTTATCCTGGAAATGCAGGAACCAGTCTTCACCGTATTTTGTATGTACCCATCCTCCCTGATGAGGGCCGTTTATGTTGGTTTTCCCCTGCTGCAGGACTCGCTTTGACTCGTATGGGCCAAAAGGCGACTTGGAACGCATGGCAAGTTGAAAGCCTGTGGGAACGCCACCAGCAGGACACATTATCCAGTACCAGCCGTCACGTTTGTAGAATTTCGGACCTTCGCAAGTACGGTTTTCCGTGCCGTTTCCATCAAACACAATGACAGGCTGGCCAATGGCACGCGTTCCGTCGGCCGACAATTCCCTCACGGTAAGTACGGAAGCAAACTTGCTGCGCGAGTTGGCCCATCCGTTGACAAGATAGCAGCGGCCGTCGTCGTCCCACAGCGGTGTGGTATCAATCATGCCGCTGCCGGCAATGACGCAGACAGGTTTCTCCCATTCGCCGGCAGGATCGCCGCCACACGTCTTGACCATGTAGACGCCATAGTCGGGATCGCCCCAGTAGATATAATACTCGCCGGCATGGTAACGGATTGAGGGAGCCCACACACCAGCACCATGACGCGGACTGCTGAAATGCTGCTCGAGCATGGCATCGCCCTCGTAAAGCGACTTGAGGGCGTGACCCACTATCTGCCAGTTGACAAGGTCGCATGAATGAAGAACAGGCAAGCCTGGAACACACTGGAAACTGGATGCCGTGAGGTAATAGTCTTCGCCGCTGGGGCCTACACACACGTCGGGATCGCTGTAGTCTGCATTGATGACAGGATTGGTGTACGTTCCGTCGCCATTGTCGGGACACCATACGGCAGAGCGATACTGCGCACTGGCTGTCAGCGCGTATGCTGCCAGCATTGTCAAGAGAGTTTTCTTCATAGGTTGTCTATTATTAATTTATAGTCTTTTCCCGTGTATACCACTTTCATCACCCTGCTCACCGCACCGTCCGACGGACTCAGGTGCAGGGCGACATGACCCATGGTGCGACGCAGGTTTACCTCCACGCATGGATGGATTGTTCCGCCATCCATCACCATCATGTCTACGCCCAACGGCCCAGAATACCGGCATGCGAGAAATGTAGCAAGCGTGCTGCATAACATTTCCTGCAACTTGTCGACTTGCACGACAGCCACACTGTCCAGCATTTTGCGCTTGGCAGTCTCTGTGGCAAGAACATTCCCAACGTATGCGCCGCCAGACGTGACAAACAGCGACAGCCCGGAATAGCATACGCTACCGTCTGCCTCTGCATGGAATTCCATTCCAAAATCAAGAATCTTGCTGTATCTCTTCTCTACCATTACTGAGCCCTGCAAACTTATGACATTCTTCATCCAACCCAAATCGGCATTTGTCACATTCCCGTCACTGACAAAGCGCACTCCACGGCCGCTCGACGACCACGGCGACTTGAGTACAGCATGGCCGAATGTAGCGATGGCAGTTTTTGCTTCGTCCATGGAAGTACATTCCAGAGGAAGCAATACATCAAAATCTTTGCGGAGAGAAGAGAGTATGGCTATCGTATTACGTCTGTGCGACAGTTGACGTATAACTTCCACCTGTTCTACCGTAGGCATAACAGAAGGACGGACACCCTTGCGCAGAAGTGTTGCCAGCAAGGCCCTATCCCATCCCCATGGCTCCACGTGCGTCACGGCAGCCATCTGTGATGTACTTACGTCATCCTGCATTGTGTATACGATATCCCCCGACTCGGCCCACAACACTGGCAGCCAGCCCAGATCCCTGTGCAATTCTCTGCCGGCACGGGGCGGAGTGAAGTTGTCCAGATTTGCAGCCAGGGCAATATCGTGGTCAGGATTAAAAACATGCAGCGTCATCTTCACACAACTCATCACTGGCAAAATTACGGAAAGTCGAGGGCAGAACAAAATAAACTGGTTTATTTTTTATGCCGAGACGGAGATTTCGCCTGCGCTTTGCACTTTAAGTCAAAGAAAAACCGTAGAAATAATTTTCTTACCCGATTACGGTGCTACCCTTTCAGTTCTGCGGGAGAAATTTGTTTCCTTTCGTACAGCAAAGATAAGCACGTTTTCCAAAACCAAACAAGTTTTTCAAGAAAAACAGCATACTTATCACGCCATCATAAAAAATTTTGCTACTTTTGCTGCCACATAAGTTTTTCAATTGCTATGGCAGAAACTAAAATAAAGCGCATAGTGCTGACCGGAGGCCCTTGTGCTGGTAAAACAACAGCCTTGGTTCGCATCATAGAACATTTCTCAAGTCTCGGGTTCAAGGTCTTTACCGTACCAGAAGTGCCAACTCTATACAGTCAAGGCGGATGGAACTATCTTACACCTAACAAGAATCTTTACTACGAGGGAGAGCGTGCCATACTGGAGACACAGTTAGCCTTGGAAGATAGTTTCATGCGGTTGGCAGAGACCTGCACAAAGCCAGCATTCATTGTCTGTGACCGCGGCACCATGGACATTTCGGCATACATGACCCCCGAAATGTGGAAAGACATAACGCAAAAATCAGGAACTGACTCCAATAAGTTGCGCGAGCGCTATGATGCCGTGCTACACCTTGTCTCAGCAGCCGACGGCGCCGAGCAGTACTACACCGTGGCTACAAATTCCACACGCTATGAGCAGGCAAATGAGGAAGGACTACAGATAGCCCGCGACCTTGACAAGAAAGTGAACCGCGCATGGACGGGGCATCCGCATCTGCGCGTCATCAACAATCACGACGACTTTGATGCAAAACTGCGCCGTGTGCTGAAAGAAATCTCCAACGTGCTTGGAATTCCACAGCCCATAGAAGAAGAGCGAAAGTATATTGTACGACTCACCGGCTCACTGCCAGAATGTATTGAAAGCGACATCACACAAACATACCTTGTGGCCGACCCCGACTGCGAAGTACGCTTACGACGTCGCGGATGGCACGGCGAATATGTCAATGTTCACAAGACGAAGAAACGCGTTTCGCCAACAGAGGTGTTAGAGACAGAACGCCAGGTGAGCAATGCCCTGTACGAATCGCTACTGCAACAGGCAGATCCATATCGTGCTACTATCAGGAAGACGCGCCGAAGTTTCATCTGGCATGGCCAATACTTTGAACTCGACACCTACCATGAGCCTGTTGACAATCTGCTTATTCTTGAAACAAAAGGCATTGCGCAACAGGAAGCAGTAAACTTCCCTCCTTTCCTGCAAGTTGTAGAGGATGTAACAGGAAATAGGCAGTACTATGCTTACAACATTGCGTTGAAGCGATAGCACTGCCTATCGTTTTCTTGCTATTTCCTGTACGACTATCCGCCGAAGTTATCGTACATAATGCTTTCCGGCTCTACTCCAAGTGAGTCGAGCATCTGAACTACTGCTGCCGACATCGGGCCAGGGCCGCACATGTAATACTCTACATCCTCCGGTGCTTCGTGATCCTTTAGATATGTATTGAGCATTACCTGATGTACAAAGCCGGGAGTGTATTTCACACCTGCTGCATCCGCGGCAGGATCAGGTCTGTCGAGTGCCAGATGGAAGTGGAAGTTTGGATATTCTTTCTCCAAGCCGAGGAAATCGTCAAGATAGAACACCTCATTCAAGGCACGTGCTCCATAGAAGTAGTGCATCTCACGGTCTGTGGTGTGCAGGGTCTTTGTCATGTGCATTATCTGCGCACGAAGCGGTGCCATACCAGCGCCACCGCCTACCCAAATCATTTCTTTCTTTGAGTCGAAATGTGGATGGAAATCTCCAAAAGGTCCTGACATCACAACCTTGTCACCAGGCTTCAGCGAGAAAATATAACTTGACGCTATACCAGGGTTAACCTCCATGAAACCGCTCTTGTCGGCTTTAAACGGCGGCGTGGCAATACGCACCGTAAGCATAAAGACATCACCCTCGGCTGGATAGTTGGCCATGGAATAGGCGCGGATGGTGGGCTCTGTATTGACACACTTCAGTGGGAACAGACCAAACTTTTCCCACGACGGCAGATATTCTTCACCGATAAGACTCTTGTCAATATCCTTGTCGTAATCAATCAAGAATGTAGGAATCTTAATCTGCGCATAAGAGCCAGGAATGAAGTCCATATGCTCACCTGGAGGAAGTTGCACCTTGAATTCCTTGATGAATGTGGCAACATTCTTATTGGAAATAACAGTACATTCGTACTCCTTAACACCAAGTATCGACTCGTCGACATGTATCTTCAGATCGCCTTTCACCTTGCATTGGCAACCCAAACGCCAGCCGGCCTTCTGCTCCTTGCGCGAGAAGTGTGGCTTTTCACTGTCAAGGATTTCTCCTCCACCCTCAAGCACCTGCACCTTACATTGTCCGCAAGATGCCTTGCCGCCACATGCGCTTGGCAAAAACACGCCATTGGCATTGAGCGTTGCCATAAGGGAGTTGCCCTGTTCCACAGAAATGGTACGATCACCGTTTATCTCTATATTCACATTGCCTGATGGCGACAGATACTTCTTTGCCACCAGCAGAATAATCACCAAAAGGAGTATTACCAGCAGGAAAACTCCAATGCTATATGCTATAAATTGTATCATGCCTATCAAATATTAAGTCCAGAGAAACACATCATAGCCATCGCCATCAATCCCACAGTTATGAACACTATACCCAATCCCTGCAGAGGACGTGGCACATCGCTATACTGCATTTTTTCGCGAATGGCTCCCATTGCAACAATAGCCAATGTCCAGCCAAGACCGGAGCCGAAGCCATAGACGATGGCATCCCATATGCTGGTGATGGCCTGTGAATTGCTGGCATCCATCATTATACGCTGCTGCATGAAGAGCGAGGCACCCATGATAGCACAGTTGACGGCTATCAACGGCAGAAAAATTCCCAGCGCAGCATAGAGAGACGGCGAGTATTTCTCGACTGTCATTTCCACCAACTGCACCATACCTGCTATAACAGCAATGAAAAGAATAAACGACAGATAACTGAGGTCAACGCCTTCAACGAGGCAGCCCGGCCCCAGCACCTTAGTCTGCAACAGATAGTTGACAGGCACCGTGACGGTAAGCACGAATGTAACGGCTAAACCTAATCCCATTGACGTCTTCACCGTTTTCGACACGGCAAGGTAAGAACACATGCCGAGGAAAAAGGCGAAAATCATATTGTCGACGAAAATCGAACGGAATAACAAACTAATTATATGTTCCATAATTCTTTATTTTTTGCAAAGACATCCAGACTTTACGGCTTTTTTCCTTTCACGTTAGCCCATTAGTCCTTGTTAAAATTATTTTTCCTTATAGAAGTAAGCACGGTGTATCCATATCACACAACCCACAAGTATGAGCGCCATGGCAGGCATTGTCATCATTCCATTGTTCTGATATCCAAAGTCGTAAACGCCATGTGGAATAATCTGGAAGCCAAGCAGACTTCCACGGCCGAAGAATTCGCGGAAAGCACCGACGATAACAAGTATCATGGCATAGCCCAGTCCGTTGCCAACACCGTCGAGGAACGACGGCCACGGCTTGTTTGTCATGGCAAAAGCCTCAAGGCGTCCCATCAGAATACAGTTTGTGATAATCAGTCCGACATATACACTCAGTTGGACGCTCACATCGTAGGCAAAAGCCTTAAGTATCTGGGAGACAATAGTCACGAGAGCGGCAACAACCACCAGTTGCACCACGATACGGATGCGGTTGGGGATAGTGTTGCGGATAATCGAGATTATCACATTCGAGAAAGCGGTAATCACCGTCACGGCCAAGCCCATAACAATGGCTGGCTTCAACTGCGAAGTGACGGCAAGCGCAGAGCAAATGCCCAATACCTGAATAAGAATAGGATTGTCGAGGTTCAACGGATTGCAGAAGACCTCCTTATTTTGTTTACTGAATAGTGCCATAGTTTACTCCTCCTTTGCTTTAATTCCACTTTCTGGACAGCAGTCCTTAGCCTCATTGCCGGCACAGCACGAATCTGTCTTCTCTGCTGCACAGCATGAACCGCTCTTCTTTTCTACACAGCATGCTGATGCAGTCAACTGCTTGGAGAAATTTTTCAGACAATTCTTCAGCATGGCATCGACACCATTTGAGGTCAACGTAGCACCCGTCACACAGTCAACCTGCGTCTCCGGATCCTCCACTTTCTTTACAACAGACAATGCCACGTTTGCATAATCGCTGCCTTTAAACAATTTCTTGCCGATAAACTTCTCCTGCCAGGCCTGTGAGTCTTTTATTTCTGCACCAAGTCCGGCCGTCTCGCTCTCATGGTTGAAGTAGGCGCCGTATATCGTAGGGCCATCCTGATTATGAACGGCCAGATAACCACTGATGCCACCCCAGAGGCCCATTCCTTTCAGAGCAAAAACGCTAATTTCCTCGCCATCAATCTCGCAGGTGTAGACTTTCTTACCATCCACGTCTTGCTCTTCCTTTACCACCTCGCTGTATTTGGCCTCAGCCTCAGCGCCGTCAAGGTCGCGGATATTCAGAGAGTAGAGTATTTGTTTCTTCACGTCGAGTTTCACATTGGCGTCCTGCATTGGCTTCAGCGCCTGATAGACGAATGCCAGTAGGAAGGCCACAACGACGACGAGTATCGCACTATATATAATAATGTACGCGTTGGAATTCGTATTTAACTTACTCATTTGGTACCTCCTCTCTTAAGTCGTTTCGAGATATTGCGCTCCACGATGAAATGGTCGATCGTAGGAGCAAACATGTTGCCGAAGAATATGGCAAGCATCATTCCCTCAGGATAGCCAGCGTTCATCACACGTATGATAACGGCCATGGCACCAATTAGGAAACCGTAAATGTATTTGCCACATTCCGTACGGCATGAAGTTACTGGATCGGTGGCCATAAACACAGCACCGAAGGCAAATCCGCCAAGCAAGAACTGCTCCCACCAAGGCAGCGGCGTCATTCCGAGTTGTTCGAAGACTACAGCCATCACTCCGCCACCCACAAACACTGACAGCATTGTGCGCCAAGAGGCTATCCCCGTCCACAGCAGTATCACTGCTCCTATTGCAATAGCCACGACAGACGTTTCTCCTATTGAGCCAGGGATAAATCCTAACGCCATGTCAGCAACAGAGACATTGGCATCAATGCCCTGCCCTATCATTCCGAGCGGAGTTGCTGCTGTATACGTGTCGGGAAGATTATTTCCCAACCCGAAGATGCTGTTGTCTGCCACCCATACTTTATCGCCTGTCATAACTGACGGATAACTGAAAAACAGGAACATGCGGGCAGCAATCGCAGGATTGAAGATGTTCATGCCTGTTCCGCCAAATATCTCCTTGCAGAATATCACGCTAAACGCACATGCCAGTGCAAGCATCCATAGCGGACAGCCAATTGGCACTATCAATGGTATGAGAATTCCACTTACAAGATACCCTTCCTGGATTTCTTCTCCCTTCCACTGTGCCCATGCGAACTCTATACCAAGTCCTACGATATAACTGACGAGAATTTTCGGCAGCACTGCGAGAAAGCCATAAAGGAAAACATCACGAAAAGATGCAGTAGCCAGCGTTCCTGCAGCAAGATAATTCTGGTAGCCGATATTATACATGCCAAAAAGCATTGCCGGCATAAGGGCTATGACTACCATTGACATGATACGCTTTGAGTCTATGGCGTCGTGGATATTCACACTTCCAGCCTTCGCTGTAGTATTCGGCACATACAGGAAGGTCTCAAAGCCGTCAAACAATGAGCGGAAGGCATGAAGTTTTCCTCCTTCCTCAAAGTTTGGCTTCACCTTATTGAGATAATTACGCAAATTCATAATTCACAATTTCATAGTTCAAAAATTAAGCATTCTCCTTGCGAAGGATGTCCAGTCCCTCACGCACTATGCGCTGCAGTTCCAACTTAGAGGAATCTACAAACTCTGCCAAGGCGAAATCTTCCGGCGCAACCTCGTAGATACCAAGTTGTTCCTGCCTGTCGATATCGCCGGCAATGATAGCCTTGATGAGATATTCTCCATAGATGTCCATAGGAAGCACGCGGTCGTACTCTCCGCTCATTATGATATGCCTTTCGCCGCCTTTTATGCGTGCATCCAAGGCATATTTCTTTTTTCCCATGAGCCACGAGAAATAACTCCTGTTCACCGAGAACTGCTTCAGGCGTGGCATAATCCAACCGGCCAGTTCGTCAACATCGCTGCCTTCAGGTATAACTGTTATTTCTGATGTGTGTGCGCCGAGATATCCGTCTTTGGTTGTAGGGCAGCCTGTCAGCACGTTGCCGTTGATGATGCGCACACTGTGGTCTGCATCGTAACTGTTCGCCAGAAGCGTCGACAGTTCTTCGCCAACAAGCATATCAACGTAGGCAGGCTTATTTACTTCACTGCCACAGAGAGCAACGGTGCGCCTTAGGTCTACACGGCCAGTGTTGAACAGTCTTCCAATATAGAGCACCACTGTAGGGTCACCAATAGTCCATACCACATCGCCTTTGTTTACAGGACACACGTGATTCACCTGCACGCCGACGTTTCCTGCCGGACATGGGCCGTCAAACACAGTGACTTCTACATTCCTGTAATTTTCAAAACTGGAGTGCAGTCCACAGCCAAGATGCGTCTTTGCTATTTTCGACAGAGCGGTAAGTCCTGTCTGGAAGTCTGCTTCCTGGCCTTTCACTTCAAATTCAAAGTTTGCAGCCAGCGGCTTGTCGCGCAGTGCAGACACAAAGATTGCCTTAGGCAGTACTGAAGGATTTGTAGACACTGCATAAGGCAACTGATTGATATAGCCAAAGAGACCGGCATCAAGCAATGCTTCTGTCACTGCCTTGCCTTCCATTTTTTCCACGTCGCGTTTTCCATAGTCGGCATACTCTTGCTGAGCGTCTGCATCAACCACGACGCGTAAAACTTTACGACGTTCGCCACGTTCCACGCCACGCACGGTGCCGCTTACAGGCGAAGCGAACTTCACTTCTGGGAACTGTTTATTAATAAAAAGCGGTTCCCCAGCCTTCACATGGTCGCCCTCGCTCACCACTACCTTTGGAGTAACGCCACAGAAGTCGTCGGGCGTCAGTGCATAGACGCCTTTCGATTTCAGTTGCATGCGTCTCTCCTCGGCACGGCCAGTCAGTTGAATGTCAAGGCCTTTGCGCAATTTGATTACATTTGCCATTTAATATGATTGTTTTGTTGAATAGTTGCTCGAATTCGTTGCAAAATTAAACAAATTTAGGGATACCAGCGGTATTTTCTACCGTAAATATTCACACATAACAACTTTTTAATGTAATTTTGTCGCCTAAAGTATACGACAGAAAGATTATTGTAACCTCCATCTGTCAGATTGGCAAACATTACAAAAGCACTTACTAAGCATACTACACTGCGGTGAAAGTCCTGAGAAACATATTCAACATCACGATATGGGTCCTGTTGGGTCTGTACCTGGCTTTCATTCTCACCTTCCGCGTGTCAGCAATCCAGCGCTGGGTGGGTTTTCAGGCTTCACGTGCGCTAAGTGAGAAGTTAGGAACGCACGTACAGGTGGGGCGTATCAATCCGGGGTTCTTGAACCGCCTGCTAATCGACAATGTATATCTTTACGACCAGCAAGGTGAAGAACTTCTCACCGCCCGTCGGCTTGGAGTCCGCATAAACCTGCTGGAACTGCTTCTTAACAAGAAGATTTCCATCTCCTCAGCCCAAATCTTCGGCGCACATGCGTACATCTATCAGGCATCACCAGACGCACAGCCCAACTATCAGTTTGTTGTCGACTCGCTCTCGTCAAAAGACAGCGACGAGAAGACGCCACTCAATCTGCGCATCAATTCTCTCATCATGCGCCACTCCAGCGTTCGCTACGACAAGCGGTTCCGCCCGGAGACAGAAGGTGTTTTCAATCCGTCCCACATACTCGTCGACAACATCAGCGCGCATGTCGTACTGAAAGCACTCAAAGACGACTCGTTAAACGTCAACATCCGCAAACTTTCGCTCAAGGAACATTCCGGTCTGCACATACAGCGCCTTGCCATGAAGTTTGAGTGCGGACGTCAGCACAGCCATCTTAGCCAGTTGCAGTTGCAAATGCCAGGCACGAAGATTGACATGGGAGATATCAGAGCCAACTATCACATCAGCGACAGCGACTCCCTGCTTATCTCTACCCTCTCCTATCGTGGCGAACTGAAGCCTTCCCACATCACGCTCAGCGACCTGTCGCCATTACTTCCCTCGCTGAAAACCTTCAATAGCACCATAACTCTATCGGCGCTCTTCAACGGTCAGGGCACAAACGTCGAAATTCCCGAACTACGCATTGGCTCGACCACAGGCGACATTGACATCGACTGCGACGGCTGGGTACATGACTTAAACCAGCCAGCCCCAGAATGGCAGGCCAATCTTAATCATTTCTCGCTGTCTGCCAAAACCATCAACTTCATTTCCGAGAACCTGCAAGGCGAACATATCGACTTGCCCGAAGCCGTCATCCGACTTGGCGATATCAATATGAACGGCTATGTAGGCGGAAAAGGCATGGAACGCGTGCTGACACATAGCAACATACGCTCTGGAGCAGGCGACATGGAAGTTGATTTCGACATGGGGCCCGACAGAGAATTCACAGCCGACGTGACGACAGGAAACCTTAATCTGCGCCAGATGCTTGACGACGAGAAGTTTGGCAGACTGGCTACCGTCGTAAAACTTGAGGGATGTCTTGCGCCCGCAAGCAAACAGGAGATAAAGGCAACAGGCACCGTACAACAGTTTGAATATAACAATTACAACTACAGGAACATAGACGTCAACGCACATTATACCAGCGGTCTCATTGCCGGCAAACTCATCATCGACGACCCGAACATCGGCCTCAATATCGACGGCACACTTCAGCAAAACGACAAGACCAACGACATACAGTTGCGCGCCGAAATTCTTAACCTTTCGCCAAAAGCCATAAATCTGACCGACAAATACGGAGATGCGCGCTTCTTTGCAGAATTGGATGCCAATCTCAACGCCTCCGACATCAACGATGCCAAAGGACGGCTGCATATCGGCAATCTTGCCATGCTCTCCAGCACAACCAACTACGAACTTGACGACCTGACCATAAACACCGACTACGACGACGAAGGCGAACACTATGTGGAACTCCAGAGCGACTTCGCCACTGCCGAACTGCGCGGCGACTTCGACTACAAGACCATTGCGCAGAGTTTCACAAATTTCATTGCCAACCAGTTACCCACATTGCCAGGTCTGCCAAAGGTAAACCCAAATACGAAGAACAATTTCTCACTTCGTGCAACCATCCACAAGAGCGACTGGCTGCAACGGCTTATGCAGGTTCCCATTGTGCTTAGCGAACCACTTAAGATAGACGGCTTCGTCAACGACGAGACGCGCGACATCAATATTCACTGCACCATTCCGCAGTTCTTCTACAATGGCAATGGCTACAGAAACGGCAACATCCATCTCTCAACGCCCAACGACTCGCTTCACTACGATGTCCAGATTACCAAGTTGATGAAAAATGCCACACCGCTTGACGTGCGTCTGCAGGGCAATGCCTACGACAACAACCTGCTCACTTCTCTCCAGTGGGATAACCATGCCACAGAGCGCCATCTTAGCGGCATCATCAATGCGACGGCCAATTTCTACGGTACGGAACTTGGCAATAACGTAGCCTATATCAGCATCGAACCATCGAGACTTAACATCCACAACACGCTATGGAATGTTGAGCCCTGCAAGATTACCTATGCCGACGAGCGTGTCAACATCAACAACTTTACCATTCGCCATGGCCAGCAGCATCTGCTTATAGACGGCGTCGTCGGCAGCACTGTCCACGACTCGCTCTTCGTTGCCATGAACGCACTCGACATCGAGTATATTCTTGAACTTGTCAATTTCACAGCCGTCGACTTCAACGGCAAGGCCACAGGTCAGGCTCTTGCATGCGGCGTGCTCGGCAGTCAGATGCAGGCCGCTGCCCTGCTGATGGTCGACAAATTTGAATTCCAGCATGGCCGCATCGGTATGCTTAATGCCAATGTCGGATGGAACAATGAGAAAAAGCAGATAGACATCCATGCCATTGCCGACGACGGCCAGTTTCCCGACGGCAGGAAATCAAAGACCTATGTAGACGGTTTCGTTTCGCTATCGGAGAAGAAAATCGACTTAGGCATCAAGGCGTCGGGCACGCGCATCGACTTTGCCCACTCTTTTGCTGAGAGCGTTCTCAGCGACATCAATGGCTATGCGCTCGGCTCTGTCAGGCTGGTCGGCCCATTAAGCGCCATCAACCTCACAGGTCAGTTGGTGGTTAACGGCGAAGCCACGCTGTCGCTCACCGGTTGCCACTACAAACTGAAAAACGATACTATCCGCATGGTGACCGACGACATAGAGTTTCTGCGCTGCCGTGTCATTGACGACAACAACAGGACCGGCGTTATCAACGGCCATATCCACCACCACGACCTTAAGAACATGACCTACGACTTCTACGTCGATGCGCAGAACATGCTGGTCTACGATATTCCCGACTTTGGCGACGATATCTACTGCGGCACCATCTACGGAACAGGTCGCGTGGGACTTCACGGACGTCCCAACGAGACGAGCATAGACATCAGCATCCGTCCGGAGCGCAATTCCACGCTGATGCTCAACACGGCCACCCCCGACGCCATTACCGATCAGGAGTTTATACGCTGGACTCAGCGCGACAGCCTTGGTTCTGCCCGCCGCGACAGCATTCGCAACAGCCAACAGCGCCCCATGCGTCGCAACTTGCTTGCCGACCGCAGCGACTTGCGCATCAATTTTATGGTCGACGCCAATCCAAATGTACTGGTGAAGATTCTGATGGACAGCCGCACCAACGACTTTATCACGCTGCGCGGCAACGGTCTGCTCAACGCCTCCTATTATAATAAAGGTGGCTTCCAGATGTTTGGCACATACAAGGTGACCGACGGAACGTATGGCATCACCATTCAGGACATTATCAAGAAAGACTTTACCTTTGAGGATGGCGGCACGGTGACTTTCGGCGGCGATCCCTACGACGCCAATCTCAATCTGAAAGCCATTTATGCCGTCAACGGTGTGTCGCTCAGCGACCTTAATGTTGGCAAGAGTTTCTCCAACACAGTCCGCGTCAACTGCATAATGAACATTACGGGCCAGCTGTCGGCACCACTGATAGAATTCGACCTCGATCTCCCCAACGTCAACGCAGACGAAAAACAAATGGTGCGCTCCATCATCAACGGCCAGGAAGAGATGAATCAGCAGGTGGTCTATCTGCTTGCCGTAGGTCGTTTCTATCCGCAGGGAGCCAACAATTCCTCAGAAGAGGAAGGCCAGCAAAGCCAGACGTCGCTTGCCATGCAAAGTCTGCTGTCGGGCACTATCAGTAGCCAAATCAACACTCTTCTCGGCAACGTGATACGCAGCAATGACTGGTCGTTTGGCGCCAACATCTCCACTGGCGACGAAGGCTGGAACAATGCTGAGTACGAGGGAAAGGTGAGCGGCCGTCTGTTCAACAACCGCCTGCTCATCAACGGCCAATTTGGCTATCGTGACAAGGCCAATACTGCCAACTCATCATTTATTGGCGACTTTGATGTGCGCTACCTGCTCTTCCCAAACGGCGACTTGGCCATCAAGGTGTACAATCAGACCAACGACCGCTACTTTACCAAGTCGAGCCTCAACACACAGGGACTTGGCATTATTATGAAGCGCGACTTCGGCGGCATTGCCGACCTCTTCGGCATCAGGAAAAAGCAGAAGAAAAAATAAATCCTTATGTCTCAGGTGACATCAGAACGGCACCGGTTCGTTGTCATTGCTGGCAAAAGGCGATTCCGTCACCATCGACGCTGTGCCGTTGATGCTGCTTCCGATTATTTCGCCACCGTTATCGGCATGAGCACTCTTGCCAGAGAGGCGCCCTTCGTCTTCATTTTCAAATCGGGTAAACTCTCCACGGAATTTCAGCAGCACGTCGCCCGTTGCACCCTTACGGTGCTTGGCAATTATGATTTGCGCCTTGCCTCGCAGGTCTACCCCTTCGTTAGTTTGCGTCAGGTGATAATATTCTGGTCTGTGTACAAAGAGCACCATGTCGGCATCTTGCTCTATGGCTCCTGACTCGCGCAGGTCTGAAAGTTGCGGACGCTTGCCGTCTGGGCTTGCATCGCGCGTCTCTACGCTACGGTTGAGTTGCGACAATGCTATTATGGGTATATTAAGTTCCTTGGCAAGTCCCTTCAGCGAACGGCTAATCGTCGACACCTCTTCCTGACGTGACGTAAAACGCATGCCGCTTGCATTCATCAACTGCAGATAGTCTATCATTATTATTTTTATGCCGTGCTCTCTCACCAGACGGCGTGCCTTCGTACGCAGTTCGAAAACCGAAAGGCCCGATGTGTCGTCTATATAGAGCGGTGCACCTATCAGATGGTTCATCCGCTTGTCCAGCCTGTCCCATTCGTCGGGTGAAAGTTGTCCGTTCAGTATTTTCGAGCCTTCTATCTCACATACGTTTGAGATGAGGCGGTTCACAAGTTGCACGTTGCTCATTTCAAGTGAGAAGAAAGCCATCGGAACCTTGTAATCGGCAGCAATATTCTTCGCCATCGACAGCGCAAACGAGGTCTTACCCATTGCAGGTCGGCCGGCAATGATGATAAGGTCGGAAGCCTGCCAGCCGCTTGTTATCTTGTCAAGGTCGTGGTATCCTGTAGGCACGCCCGTCAGTCCGTCCTTGTTGGCAAATGCCGACTGTATAACCTTCACGGCCTGGTCCAGCACAGGGTCTATCTGAACGTAGTCCTTCTTCATGTTGGTCTGACTAAGTTCAAAGAGTTTGCCCTCAGCATCCTGCATCACGTCGTCAATGTCAAGCGTCTCATCGAAGGCGTTTGTCTCTATGTTGCCAGCATATTTTATCAGTTCACGCGCGAGCGCTTTCTGGGCTACAATCTTAGCGTGATACTCTATATTGGCCGACGATCCGACTCGCGAACTTAGTTCGGTGATATATGCAGGACCTCCGATGTCTTCCAGGTCGCCCTGTTTGGCCAGTTGCTCAGCCACCGTCCAGATATCGACGGGCTGTTCGTGCAACTCCAGTTCGCGTATGGCGCTGTAGATTTTCTGGTTGCGTGGTTCGTAGAAACTCTCGGGCCTGAGCATTTCGCACACTACGGTATAGGCATCCTTGTCTATCATCAGTGCGCCAAGCACAGCCTGCTCTATTTCGCGTGCCTGCGGTTGTACGTGGGCATAAGTGTTATCTGTTGCCGCTCTGCGGTTGCTGCGGCGTTGTGAAGTTTGTTCGGGCATAGGGGGATGTTAGTTGACTGGTGACCATTGAATGTTGTTCTTTGTTGTCTTGGTTCTTGGCAAGCCAAGCGACGGAGCCGAGCGGTCGTATAAATTATAAATTAAAACTATAGCGTTTCACATTCTTTGAGCCACAGCGTGCTGGCGGCATCGCTTGGCATGCGCCAGTCGCCGCGCGGCGAGAGACTCACGCTGCCCACCTTCGGCCCGTCGGGCATGCACGAGCGCTTGAACTGCTGACTGAAGAAGCGGCGGCAGAAGGTCTCCAGCCAGTGGTGGATGGTGTCATCGTCATACTTGTCGGCAAAGGCATGCTGGGCCAGCATGAAGATCTTCTGCGGACGGAAGCCCCAGCGCAGCAGGTAGTAAAGGAAA
>CALFIY010000018.1 GCA_937877595.1 uncultured Prevotella sp. | reverse complement strand
TAAGCCTGTAGCTAGCGTTCATCCTGAGCCAGGATCAAACTCTACATTGTAAAATTTTATCTCTGATGATTTTTACATCATCGCGTCTCTGTCCAGAACTCACGTCGTATATCCGGTAGTCTTCTCGAATTCAAAGTCTCACCCGTCCTCTTTCTAAGGACGACGGTTAGTTTCTTCTACCCGTCGCGCAGCATGCACTGCACGACGCTTCTTGTACTACTTGTTTCTCTGTTTATGTAAGTCTTTCAAAGAACTCTTCTCCTATTATCATACCCCCGGTTTTTGACCGAAAGCGGATGCAAAGGTAAGAACTTTTTCCACAATGCCAAAACTTTTCGCAAAAAAAATGCCGGAAAACATGAAAATTTTTCTCCTCTTGACAAAGGTCAACCCGAAACGGGGACTACAACACCTATTATATATAATACGCGCGCGCGAGAAACCGGTGAACATTCTTTGACCAAGGTCAAAGCGGCGAAGCCGAGCGGAACATTGAATATTATTAACTGCAAGCGCACGAAAGAGAAAGCAGCAGTGAGAAAAATAAAAGCAGTGCGGACGAAAATTAAAACAGCGCGGACAAAAATTAAAACAGCGCTGGCAAAAATTAAAACAGCGCGGGCAAAAATTAAAACAGCGCGGACAAAAATTAAAGCAGCGCGGACGAAAATTAAAGCAGCGCGGACAAAAATTAAAAAACAGTGCGGACGAAAATTAAAACAGCGCGGACGAAAATTAAAACAGCAGTGGCGAAAATTAAAACAGCGCGGACAAAAATTAAAACAGCGCGGACGAAAATTAAAACAGTGCTGGCGAAAATTAAAAAACAGTGCTGGCAAAAATTAAAACAGCGCTGGCGAAAATTAAAGCAGTGCTGGCAAAAATAAAAACAGCGCGGACGAAAATAAAAACAGCGCTGACGAAAATTAAAACAGCAGTGGCGAAAATTAAAGCAGCGGTGAGGAAATGTATTGTCGGGGGATAACAGCAGGGAGGAGTGGAGGCGAGCACCGAAGAATAGGTGCGCTCGGAAAAAAAAGAATAAATTCTTTTGTTTTGCCCCCGTTTAATCGTATCTTTGCAGGGAGAAACAACAACAGCAACAATAAGATGTCTGAAAGAAGAGTAAGGGTTCGCTTTGCACCCAGTCCTACTGGAGCCCTTCACATTGGAGGCGTGCGCACGGCCCTGTATAATTATCTGTTTGCCCGTCAGCATGGTGGCGATTTGGTATTCCGCATTGAGGATACAGACTCCACCCGTTTCGTTCCAGGTGCAGAAGACTATATCATTGAGAGTTTCAAGTGGCTTGGCATACATTTTGACGAGGGTGTTTCCTTTGGCGGAGACAAAGGCCCCTATCGTCAGAGCGAGCGTAGGGAAATCTACAAGGAATATGTCGGGAAACTGCTGTCGTCCGGCAAAGCCTACATAGCCTTTGACACTCCCGAGGAGTTGGAGCAGAAGCGCGGCGAGGTGCAGAATTTCCAGTACGACTGCCACACACGCCAGTCGATGCGCAACTCGCTGACCCTGCCGAAGGATGAAATAGAGAAACTGATTGGCGAAGGCAAGCAATACGTGGTTCGCTTCAAGGTGGAGCCGGGACAGGACATTCTGGTGCGCGACCTTATTCGCGGCGACGTTCATGTGAAGAGCGACATCGTGGACGACAAGGTGCTATACAAGAGTGCCGACGAACTGCCTACATATCATTTGGCCAATATTGTTGACGACCATCTGATGGAGATTTCACACGTGATACGCGGTGAGGAATGGCTTCCTTCCGCCCCACTCCACGTGATGCTGTATGACGCTTTCGGCTGGCACGACAGCATGCCAGAGTTTGCTCACCTGCCACTTCTTCTTAAACCTGACGGCAAAGGCAAACTCTCTAAGCGCGACGGCGATCGTCTGGGCTTCCCTGTATTTCCTCTGGAGTGGCACGACCCGAAGACGGGCGAGGTAAGCCGCGGCTATCGTGAGGACGGATATTTCCCCGAGGCCGTACTGAATTTCCTGGCACTGCTTGGCTGGAACCCAGGCACAGAGCAGGAGATGTTTACGCTTGACGAACTCGTGCCGCTGTTCGATATTACGAAATGCTCTAAGGCGGGAGCGCGCTTCGCCTACGACAAGGGCATCTGGTTTAACCATGAATACATACTTAAGAAGAGTGCCGAGGAGATTAGTTCGCTCTTCCTCCCGATAGTCCGCGAGCACTGCCCTGAGGAGACGGCAGAGCGTGTGCTTCAGGTGACACGCATGATGAAAGACCGCGTGTCGTTTGTCAAGGAGTTGTGGCCGCTCTGCTCCTTCTTCTTCCAAGCACCGACCGAATACGACGAAAAAACGGTCAAGAAACGCTGGAAGGAAGACTCCGCGCAGCAACTTAACGAACTTGCCGACGTTCTTGAGGGAATGGACGACTTCTCTCTGGAAAACCAGGAAGCCGTTGTCCACAACTGGATAGAAGAAAAAGGGTACAAACTTGGCAATATAATGAATGCCTGGCGCCTCACACTTGTTGGCGAAGGCAAGGGGCCCGGTATGTTCGACATATCTTCATTTCTTGGAAAGGCAGAGACACTGGGCAGAATGCGCAAGGCGATTTCCGTATTGGGCTGACGATACAATAGATTAAGATTACATTGAGGAAATAGATAATAGCATTGGAATGTACAACGTTGGAATGTATATCTACCTGCTGGGCGTGATAATAGCAAGCCTGTTCAGCGAGAAAGTGCGCAAGATGTGGCGTGGCGAGCGCCAGGCTGTCAAGACGCTACGCGAGAAACTTGACCCCGCGGCCCAATATGTCTGGTTTCACGCTGCCTCTCTTGGCGAGTTTGAACAGGGGCGTCCGCTGATGGAAGCCCTGCGCCGCGAGCACCCACAGTATAAGATACTGCTCACGTTTTTCTCGCCTTCTGGCTATGAGGTGCGCAAGAACTACGCCGGAGCCGACATAATAACCTATCTGCCGGTAGATACAGTGACCAACGCCCGTCGCTTCCTGCGCACGATACGTCCTGTGATGGCTTTTTTCATAAAGTATGAGTTCTGGTACAACTACCTGCACATCCTTCGCCATCGCGGAGTGCCCGTCTACAGTGTCTCGTCCATTTTCCGTCCCAATCAGATATTCTTCCGCTGGTATGGTCGCGAATATGCCCACGTACTGAAATGCTTCACCAAGTTCTACGTACAGAACGAGGAAAGCCGCCGACTGCTTTCCACGATAGGAATAACCGAAGTGAACATCGTTGGCGACACGCGTTTCGACCGCGTATTGCAGATAAAGGAAGCCTCCAAGCAACTGCCCGTCATCGAGAGTTTCTTAGGCGACGTCAAATCGCCCGTTTTCGTAGCAGGCTCGAGTTGGCAGCCCGACGAAGAGATTTTTATCCCGTGGCTTAACGACCATAAAGACTGGAAAGTAATCATCGCCCCCCACGTAATAGGCGAAGAGCACTTGCAGCAAATCGAGACGCTGCTGGAAGGACGGAAGGTAGTGCGATATACCGAGGCAGAGAAAAATCCGTCGGCATCACCAAGCGACAGCGAAGTACTGATAGTCGACTGTTTTGGCCTGCTGAGCAGCATATACCGCTATGCCACGGTTTCCTACGTAGGAGGCGGTTTCGGCGTAGGCATCCACAATCTTTTAGAGGCTGCCGTATGGCAGATCCCTGTAGTGTTCGGCCCCAACAACCAGCGTTTCCAGGAAGCGCAAGACCTGAAGCAGGGCGGCGGTGGCATAGAAATAGCCTCTGCCGGCGATTTCACCGCTGCTATGGAGCGGTTCGCGTCAGACAGAGGCGCTTTGCTTGAGTCAGGCCGTCAGGCCGGCCAGTACGTCATGTCGCGCGCCGGCGCCACGCATCAGGTGATGGCCGACGTAACGCTTTAATCTTACTTCTGTTCATAAAGCACCTGCAGAGTTGGCGTGTAGGTGTTCTTCAGAGTGATGGTCACAAATCCGCCGTCAGTCTCGAACTTTGCTATCTTATGGTCTTCGCCAAGCGTCGGGCAGTTTGGCCATGTTCCCAACTCTTTCTCGAAATTGTCGCGCAATTCCTGCCACAACTGGCGCGTGCTGTCGTTGTACGTAGCAGTGTAGTTGTCCTGCACAGCCTTCAGCGTATCATTATCGAAAGCCACGATAGTGATGTAGGTCAGTTCCGGATTTTTCATCACTGCCGTATGTCCGCTGTCGCTATGAGCAGAGTCGACAGCAAATCCCCTTGCTATCAGCGAGTCGATAAACTGCTGTGTTGTAAGGCCCATTGACAAGCCACGATAGGCAAGAAACTTTGGCTCGCTGCTGCATGCGCACATTATGGCTGCTGCAGCAAAAAACAATACTAATTTCTTCATTTTTTTGTGTATTTGGTTTAGTAGATTATTCTTTCTCTGAAAGCATTGTCACTTCGATGCATTTCCCGTCGTAGAACATGCGCTGTGCCATGCGTTTCACGTCGGCGGCAGTCATCTCTCTCACCATCTTCTTATAGTCGGCGTCGAAGTCAGCCTCGTCTTCCAGTTCATGCCATACGATGTACGACCAGTAGTCGTTGGTGATGCAGTTCTGATCGTACTGTTTCAGCAGATACTCCTTCACCTTGCTCATGGAAGTTTCCGCCGGACCGTTGTCGGCAATGTTCTTCAACTGCTGGCGCACTATCGGATTGAGTTCCTCGTAGCGTGTAGGATCGGCATTATACGAGATGCGCAGCATTGCCGACGGGTGGTCGTCGCGCTCAAGGTTGAAGTCCACCCCTACCCCGTACGTGCCGCCTTTCTCTTCGCGCACAGAGTCGGTATAGGCAATGGAGAGACACCTCTTAAGGAAGTCGAGCGTCAGGTCGGCCTTCGGCGAGAACTCGATGTCGGCCGTGTGGAATATCGTGACGTTTGCCAGCGGCGTAGCCATCTTTTTGCAGAACTTGTGCACGCCTTCTCCTGCCGTTATCTGCGGCACACGCGCCATGTTGGCCGTTTCCTTCTTGCCCGTTGACGGCAGCGTGGCCAGATACTGGCACAGCAGGTTGCGCAGTTCCTTTTCGTCGTAGTTGCCAATAATGACGGTACGGAAGTTTGAAGCGTCGCTAAAGCGCTCCCTGTATATCTGCAGAATGCGGTCGTAGTTCATCTTGTCGAGCGTAGCCTGCACCAGCGGTGCCATACGCGGATGGTGATCGTACAGTATTGCCGAGATAGAGTCGTTGTAGTCTACCTTTGGCGACGCGTTGCGGTTGGTAAGGAAAGCACGTGTTCTGTTCATCAGTCCCTGATAGGCAGCAGTGTCCTTACGCGGCTGCGTGAAATACAGGTATGCCAACTGGAACATCAGCGGCATGTCTTTCAGCGACGCACTGCCTCCGATGCTCTGCGAGCGCTGTCCTACCGCCGGCTGCACTCTCACGGAGTGGCCTGTCAGTATTTTTCTCAGCGCACTGGCGTCAAACTTGCCGACACCACCTTCGGCCACGGCGCTCGACAGCATGGAGAAGTTTGGAATATCGTCGTCGCCATAGAGCGACGTTCCGCCTTCTGCGCGCATTCGCATGGTGACAGCGTCGGCAGTATAGTCGGTCTTCTTAACATATACACGCATGCCGTTAGAGAGTGTTATCTCTGTGAAGCCGTTGTTTCCATATGGCTTCTCGCTTACTATCGTGCCTGGCTGCGGCAACTGGCTTATCAGTTCGCTCTCCACGGCATTTTCCTCGTATGGCGCATAGTTCAGTTGCTGTGCTGCCAGTATCACCTCCTCTATCTGTGCCTCGGAGGGCAGTGCTACGTTCTCCTTGTCGGGAGCATACATCACGACAACCTGGTTTTTGTCGGTTATCAGTTGCTTTGCGGCCTTGTTCACCTCGTCTACGGTGACCGTCTCAGCCCATTTCTTGTTAAGATCAAGTTCCTGCTCTACGGAGAGAAGCGGCTCGTTGGTCAGGAAGTTCTGCACGCAGCGGTTCACGTAGTGCGAGTTGCGGAAGTCGTTGCGCTGGTTGTATCTGCGCTCTGCAGCGTTGAGATACATCTTCTTCACCCTCTCCACCTCAGCAGCAGTAAATCCATGCTGGCGAGCCTGCTCTGCCGTGGCCACAGCGGCTATCAGTGCACCGAGCACGTTGTCCTGCTTGCAACTTACGCTGAGCGAGAAAGCCTCCTTTGTGCGACTGAGGAAAAAGGATGACGCCCGGGCGGTAGCGCTCTGGAACGGAGGCACAGGCTGCTGGCGCAGTTCTGCAAGTCTGTCGTTGAGCATAGCCGAAATAAGGTTGTCTACATACGAGCCGCGCAGATATTTCTCATCGTTTTTCTCGCTGTCGGGCGTAGCATCGCGTTTCTGGTAGATATGGCAGAGCACGATGGGCTGCTCTTTGTCGCTCTCTATGTCGACTATCATCTGTTCGTTGTCTCCCACAGGGTAGTAGATACGCTCTGCACGATTTTTCGGCAACGGAATGGAGCCGAAGGTGCGCTTTATCTTGCTCTCCATCTTGTCAACATCAAAGTCGCCGACAACGACAATGGCCTGCAGGTCTGGCCTGTACCATTTCTGATAGTAGTCGCGCAAGTCCTGATACTTGAAATTATTGACGATATCCATTGAGCCGATCGGCATGCAGTCTTCATACTTCGTCCCCTTGTATACCTTTGGCATTGCCTGCTCCATCAGACGGCTCACGGCTCTTCCTGCACGGCGCGTGCGCCATTCTTCGCGTATCACTCCCCTCTCCTTGTCGATCTCCTCGTCTTCCAGCAGAAGGTAGTGGCTCCAGTCGTGAAGCACGAGCAGGCAGGAGTCGATTATACCGTCGCGCTTTAGAGGCACAGAGCCAATGTGATACACCGTCTGGTCTACCGAGGTGTATGCATTGAGGTTTGCGCCAAACTTCACGCCGATTGTCTCTGCCCATGGCACGATGCCCAACTTCTTTCCCTTTCCCGGGAAATTCTTTGTCCCGTTGAACGCCATGTGCTCCAGGAAATGGGCCAGTCCTCGCTGGCGTGGCTCTTCGAGAATAGAGCCCACCCTCTGCGCAATGTAGAAATCAGCCAACTGCGCCTCCTTTGCGTTATGGCGTATGTAGTATGTCATGCCGTTTTTCAGTGTTCCCTTGCGCACCTGTCCATCTTGCTGCAATGGTTGCGCCATTGCCGCTGTTGCCAGCAGCAGTGTCAACATTGAGACAATCTGTTTCTTCATAGTCTTTTCGTCTTTCTATTTTGTTTTCTTTATTAATACTATTCTTCAACTGTTGATTACACGGCGTGCGGCCTCTATGATAGAGTCCACTCCGCGCTGCACGTCATCATCGCTGAGAGCGGCCTTGACGTCGGGCTCTATACCAAACTCCGTGTGCTGTCTTCTGACATTGTATATCGGGCATGCCGAATAGCGCACCACCCACCCGTTGGGAAGGCTGTTTGACATCGGCAGACCTGAGCCGCCTCCGGTGTGGTCGCCTACGAGTTTCACCTGCGGCAGCATCTGCATCATCGAGGCAAACTGGTTGGCAGCGGAGAATACGCCACGATTGGTGAGCACACAAACGGGCTTGTGCCATCTGAGGTTTCTGGACGGCTCGATATAGTATGGTTCGAGGTCACTGAATTCGTATCTCCCCTTACCCGTCTTATGCTGTATATAGCCAACGAGAGTCTTTTGGTCGATGAAGCGTGCCGTAAGCATTTCTGCGAAGCCGAGACTTCCGCCGCCGTTGCTGCGGATGTCGATAATCAGTCCACGGCACAGGGCGAAGTACGACAGGATGTCGTCAAGGTTTCCCTCGCCGAAGGGCGACGAGAACGACTCGTAGCGAATGTATCCGATATTGTCGTCGAGCACCTTGTATCTCAGTCCGCCTGCTATCTTATAGTCAGTGCCGAGATATTTCCTCTCCAGGGTGTCGCTGTAGTTCTGCGGATAGTTCTCCTGCCATTTCCAGTAGCGCCCGTAGTCGTAACTTGTGGAGAGGTTTACGTGGCCGTCGCGCAGTTCTGCCAGCATGTCGCACAGCACCTCGAAAAGTTGCGTCTCCGTCATCTGTTCGCTCACGCGTACCTTGTATTTAGCGTAAACCGCATCCCAGTTGAGCCCGTATTCGTGCTGTTTATAGTTGAAGAAGCAGTAGTGCTCGTCGATTATTTTCCAGAGAGCCTCGAAGTTTCCGTTGCGTGTGTCGTCAAATTCCTCAGTATCCACGCACGCGGTGAGGGTCGTCATACAGCATAAGAGGAGGGCGAGTCGTCGCCATATCCTGGCAGGCAAGTATTTTCTCATAACCGTTCCGGATTTTTCGTTCTACATTCTGAGTTTCTCTATGCGGAAACGCTTGGTGAGTCCTATCATGGCACGATTAGTATAGACGTGCTGCTTCAGATTGTTGACGTCATACTGCTGATAGTTGCCCAGATAGCCCAGCCGCAGCGTGATGCTGCCCGACAGTTCGGCGTCGATGGTGACCATCTGCCGCCATTCGGGCGCATTGAAAGGTGTGGTAAACACCATGTTGCGCTCGTTGGTGTCCTGCCCGTACATTTCAAAATACGACTGGCCGTAGTCTGGCACCAGCATTGCTCCACAGAGCGGCACGCTTGCTTCGTAGCGCGCCACCATCGTCTTGCGCCACAGGCGGAAACGATATTTCGCCACTGCTGCAGGCATGATATTAATGTGCGCTCTCACCTGTACGGGATTGTTCGTGTTTGACGAGTTGTATATAAAGCCAAGCGATACCATCCCCTGCAGTCCTGCCTGCAGCGTAAGGTGATTGTCGAGGAGTTGCCACCTGTAGAATTTTCCCCAATAGAAATTGTAGGCACCCTCTGCCTCACTGTTCGAATCGGCCTTGTCATTCACCGAAGAGAAATTGGCCTCATGCGTCACCATCGTGCTCCATTGGTTTTCCGGTCTTTCACGCTCGGCAGTATACACGAAGGTTAAGCCAGGTCCGCTGAAATGTTGTGCTGACAGATACGTATCCAACACATTGGTAACGCCTCCTCCCAACATATAACTCCGCGTCACTATCGGCTGCTGTTCCGTCTGCGCCTGCACTGCAAGCGCCACAAAGAGCGACAGCAGCGTCACTGTCAGTCTATGAATAGTCTTCATCCGAGAAAAGTGTTTGCTGTCCTGTCAGTTCGTCCATCACCTGCTGCTGGCTCTTTCCTGCATCCGGGTCGAGGTTTTCCTCTTCCGCTACATCGTTGTCAGCGGTTTCCTCCTGCTCCTCGGGGAAGCGCAAAGGCTCCAGTTCTTCTATCGTGTCGATGGCGAATGTCGTCAGTCGCTTTCCCTTGGCCTTGTATCCCTTGACGGCGATAAACTGCTCTACGTCTATCTCCTCCGTGCCACGGAAGGCATCGCCTCCGCCGTATTTCACGAGCAGCCGCGGATATGCCACGTCGGTAAGAAGCAGTTGGCGCGAGTCTGGATTGTCGCCCAGATAGTTCTGCTTCTTTTTTGAAGCCTCCATCTGGAAGCGCTTCACATAGGGATAGCCCTGATTGTCGGCATCGTAGAGCACGCAACTCCACACCTTGTCGGCATTGTATTTCTCAAGGCGTGCCACGTTATCTTCAAAGTGGTTGTTGGGATCGAAATTAGTGAGATAGTAGTCGCCGTTCTGCAGCAGCACAAGTATCTGGTCGCCGTCGTTGAACTCTCCAAGCAGTTCGCCGTGTTCGTCGTAGTTTAGGCGGTTGACATCAGGGTCGTACCACACTTTTCTGCCGCCGAGCGTTGAATGGCCGTGGCTCTTCAGTCCGATGCGGTGTATCTGGTATTTCGTCAGAATGTTGCCCTTTGAGCCCCGTCCCTTTATCAGTACCTCCGAGAAGTCCTTGTCGAAGAATATCTTCTTCAGTTTAGGTGCCGGCTCCAGCGTTACCTTTATCACTTCTGCTTCGCCGTTGGGGTTGGCTGTGAAATAGCAGACCTTGGAGCCTGGCGTTCCCGCCGTAAGGTCGTACTCCCTGTCGCGTGCGATGCCCGTGATATTGAAGCGCTTGATGAAGTAGATGCCCTTCTTGCCGTCGCGATACACTGCATTGTATATCGTGCGCTGGTCGTTGCGCTTGAAGACTCCGAGCCACATCACATTCTTGCCGACAAACACCTTTTCGGCCACACGTATCACCTTGTATTTTCCGTCCTTGTAGAAGATTATGATATCGTCAATGTCGGAACAGTTGCATACAAACTCGTCCTTCTTCAGGCCAGTGCCAATGAAGCCGTCTGCGCGGTTGATGTAGAGTTTCTGGTTGGCCTCGACCACCTTCGTTGCCTCGATGGTGTCGAAGTTGCGTATTTCCGTCTGTCGCGGGTGCTCGCTGCCGTACTTCTCCTTGAGATATGCAAACCACTGTGCCGTCACCTCCACAATGTTGTCGAGGTCGCGCTCAATGTCTTCAATTTCCGCCTTTATGCGCGCCATGAGTTCGTCGGCCTTATCCTTGTTGAACTTAAGGATGCGCTGCATTTTTATCTCGAGCAACCGCAGGATGTCGTCCTTTGTCACCTCGCGCACCATCTGCGGATAGTAAGGTGTCAGCCGTTCGTCGATGTGCTCGCAGACTGCGTCAACATTTGGCGCCTGCTCAAACTTCTTGTCCTTGTATATGCGCTCTTCTATGAAGATTTTCTCGAGCGAAGCGAAATGCAACTGCTCGAGCAGTTCACTGCGTCGGATGTTCAGTTCCTGACGTATAAGTTCCTTGGTGCGCTCTGCCGAATGGCGCAGCACATCTGAGACGGTCAGGAACTGCGGTTTGTTGTCTACTATGACGCAGCAGTTGGGCGAAATATTTATCTCGCAGTCGGAGAATGCGTAGAGGGCATCGAGCGTCTTGTCCGACGAGACGCCAGGCGCCAGTTGCACCTGTATTTCCACCTTTGCGGCAGTAAGGTCTTCCACGTGGCGGGCCTTTATCTTGCCTTTCTCGATGGCTTTCAGTATGCTCTCAATGATGGTTTCCGTTGTCTTGGAGAAAGGTATCTCGCGTATGACGAGCGTCTTCGGGTCGAGTTTTTCTATCTTGGCTCTCACCTTGAGCACACCGCCGCGCTGGCCGTCGTTATACTTTGAGACGTCGATGCTTCCTCCCGTGGGGAAATCGGGATAGAGATGGAATTCCTCGCCATGCAGATAACTGATTGCTGCATCGCATATCTCCGAGAAGTTATGGGGCAGTATCTTCGACGACAGTCCCACGGCTATTCCCTCTGCGCCCTGCGCCAGGAGGAGCGGGAATTTCACGGGCAGCGTGATAGGTTCCTTGTTGCGGCCGTCGTACGACATCTGCCACTCCGTTGTCTTGGGATTGAAAACCGTATCGAGGGCAAACTTCGACAGTCGTGCCTCGATATAGCGCGGTGCGGCGGCGCGGTTGCCCGTAAGGATGTTTCCCCAGTTGCCTTGCGTGTCGACCAGCAACTCCTTTTGGCCCAACTGCACAAGTGCATCGCCTATCGAGGCATCGCCATGCGGATGAAATTGCATGGTATGTCCCACTATGTTTGCCACCTTGTTGTAGCGCCCGTCGTCCATACGCTTCATTGAGTGCAGTATGCGTCGCTGCACGGGCTTCAGTCCGTCTTCTATATGCGGCACGGCACGCTCCAGGATAACGTAGGAGGCATAGTCGAGAAACCAGTTCTGATACATACCGCTGAGATGGTGCACAGCAGCAGCGTCGAAACGGTTTACAGGCTGATAGTCGGAATGGGATTCTGCTTCAACAGATGACTCATCGGATAATTGCTGGTCGGAAGTGGCCAGCCGCTCGTCGTCTTTTATCTCGTCGTCCATTGTATTATAGTTGGTAGTAAATCTTTTGCAAAGTTACGGAAAGTCGAGGGCAGAACAAAATAAACCGGTTTGTTTTTTTATGCCGAGACGGAGTAATTTCGCGCTGCAAGCGCAAAGTTACGAAAAAAAATATTTATGCACAATTTCCATCTGCAAATCTTTGCACAAAATAACAACATTTTGGTAGAGCGGCCGCAATGGCCGCAACTTTTCCGCAGCATTTCGCGGAAAGCCCATCTACACTGGCGTTTCAGAAGACGCACGCGCGGCAAAAATAAAAACAGTGTTTTCAAAAATTAAAACAGCGCTGGCAAAAATAAAAACAGTGTTTTCAAAAATTAAAACAGTGCTGGTAAAAATCGTGTTCAAACCACGCTTAAAAACTTCAGAAAAAAAGGCACTAAAAAAACGCAGAAAGATTTGGCAGTAATGCATAAAATGTATAATTTTGCAAACTCCTTTGAATAAATATACCAATTATGAAGATCAAAAACGATCGGTTGGAGGCACTCCGCATGATCATCTCCAGTCAGGAACTTGGCAGCCAGGATGAACTGCTCATGGCGCTGAGGAAAGAGGGTTTCCAACTGACGCAAGCCACGCTGAGCCGCGACCTGAAGCAGTTGAAGGTGGCCAAGGCAGCCACCATGCGAGGCGACTACGTCTACGTACTGCCCAACGACACCATGTATAAGCGCATAAGCACCCCCATGCGCGTACGAGAGATGATGCAGGTGCCAGGATTTCTGAGCATCAACTTCTCCGGCAACATGGGCGTGATAAAGACACGTCCGGGATATGCCAGCAGCATAGCCTACAACATCGACAACAGCCACATTGACGCCATCCTGGGCACTATAGCCGGCGACGATACCATCTTCATCGTCGTCAAGGAAGGCGTTCCTACCGAGAAGGTGGTCAGTTCGCTCAGCAGCGTAGTGACCAACATGAGGTAATCATCAAGCAAAAAGAAAGAATGGAACAGAAGCATATAGAAGTTTTCGTGGCAGGGCCGGAGCATGAGAAGTATGTCGACACCATCCTGCAGACCATCGCCGACGCTGCCAAGGTGCGAGGCACGGGTATTGCCAAGCGCACCCACGAATATCTTGCCACCAAGATGAAAGAGGCAAAGGCCGTCATAGCCCTTTCCGGCGACTGCTTTGCCGGTTTCAGTTACATCGAGACATGGGGCAACAAGCAGTATGTCACTACGAGCGGACTGATAGTCCATCCCGATTTCCGTGGACTGGGCGTAGCAAAAAAGATAAAGGACATGACGTTCTCGCTGGCACGGACCAGATGGCCGCATGCCAAGATTTTCTCGCTCACCAGCGGTGCTGCCGTGATGAAAATGAATACCGAACTGGGCTATCAGCCGGTGACGTTTGCCGATCTCACCGACGACGAGGCTTTCTGGCGTGGATGCGAGGGCTGTGTCAATGTTGACGTGCTGCATCGCACTGGCCGCAAGTACTGCATCTGTACTGCCATGCTCTACAACCCGGAAGAGCATCTGCCTGCAAAGATTCCCGAAGAGGTGATTGAAAGAATAAAAAAACTGGAAACAGAAAAAAAAGATAAATAACATGAGTAACAAGAAGAAAGTTGTCGTTGCCTTCAGTGGCGGCCTTGATACGTCATACACTGTGATGTATCTCGCAAAGGAATTAGGATATGAAGTCTATGCAGCCTGCGCCAATACCGGCGGCTTCAGCGCTGAGCAGTTGAAGACCAACGAAGAGAATGCCTACAAACTCGGTGCCAAGGCATACGTGACGCTCGACGTCACTCAGGAATACTACGAGAAGTCGCTGAAGTACATGATTTTCGGCAATGTGCTGCGCAACAACTGCTATCCCATCTCGGTCTCGTCAGAGCGCATTTTCCAGGCCATCGCCATCGCACGCTATGCAAACGAAATTGGCGCCGACGCTATTGCCCACGGCAGTACCGGAGCCGGAAATGACCAGATACGCTTCGACATGACATTCCTCGTAATGGCGCCTGGCGTGGAAATAATCACGCTGACACGCGACAAGAAATTGACGCGCAAGGAGGAGGTCGATTTCCTCAACGAGCACGGATTTTTTGCCGACTTTACAAAACTCAAATACTCATACAACGTTGGCATTTGGGGCACCAGCATTTGCGGCGGAGAACTGCTCGACCCGACGCAGGGCCTGCCCGAAGAGGCATACCTGAAGCACGTCACCGCAAAGGAGCAGGAGTCGCTGCTGAAGATAGAGTTTGACAAGGGCGAAATCGCTGCAGTAAACGGCGAGAAGTTTACAGACCACGTGAAAGCCATACAGAAGATAGAGGAGATTGGCGCCTCGTACGCCATTGGCCGCGACGCTAACGTCGGCGATACTATCATAGGCATCAAAGGCCGCGTGGGATTTGAGGCAGCAGCGCCGAAACTCATCATAGAGGCTCATCGCCTGCTCGAAAAGTCGACACTCTCCAAGTGGCAGCAGTACTGGAAAGACCAGGTAGCCAACTGGTATGGAATGTTCCTGCACGAGAGCCAGTATTTAGAGCCTGTAATGCCCGATATTGAGGCTATGCTGACTTCCAGCCAGCGCAACGTGACGGGCACAGCCATTCTGAAACTGCGTCCTTACGGCTTTGAGACCGTAGGCGTAGACTCTGCCAACGACCTGACGAAATCTAAACTCGGCGAATACGGTGAGACGCAGACTGGCTGGACTGCCGACGAAGCCAAGGGCTTCATCAAGGTCAGTTCCACACCTCTCCGCGTTTACTACGGCATACATAAAGACGAAAAAAGATAGAAACAATGAGTCAGAAGAAATTTTACCTGTCGACGACCGACAAGAAGATTGCCGGCGTCTGTGGCGGACTGGGCGAGTACTTCGGCGTAGACTCCCTTCTGGTGCGCGTCGCTTTCCTCATTCTCATCCTGGGCTACGGCACGGGTGTGCTGGCTTATTTTGTACTCTGGTTGTTGGCTCCTAATAATAACAAAATATGATAAGAGTGGGCATTCTTGGCGCGGCAGGCTACACTGGCGGTGAACTCATCCGCCTGCTGCTCAACCATACTGAGGCAGAAATAGTGTTTGCCAACAGCGAGAGCAATGCTGGCAATCCCGTCAGCGACGTACACGAAGGACTGACAGGCGAGACCGACTTGCGGTTTACCGACGAGATGCCATTCGACAAGGTCGACGTGGTGTTCTTCTGCTTCGGCCACGGAAAAAGTGAGGCGTTTCTCAAGGAGCACAACATTCCAGCCAATGTCAAAATAATAGATTTGGCACAGGACTTTCGCATAAAGGGCGACCATGATTACGTGTATGGCCTGCCTGAAATCAACCGCGACGAAATTAAAAAGGCACAGCACGTTGCTAATCCAGGCTGTTTTGCCACCGCAATACAGTTGGCGCTGCTGCCTGCAGCCCATCTCAGCCTGCTGAAAGACGACGTAAGCGTAAATGCCATCACGGGGTCTACGGGGGCTGGCCAGAAGCCAGGAGCAACAACCCATTTCTCATGGCGAAGCGACAACCTGAGTATCTACAAGCCCTTCACCCATCAGCATCTGGCTGAAATAAAACAGTCACTAAGGCAGGTGCAGGGTTATCTTGACGCAGATATCGACTTCATACCCTATCGGGGAAATTTTGCACGTGGCATATTCTGCACCGCCGTAGTAAAAACGAAAGTGCCCGAAGATACCATCATCGAGACCTACAAGGACTTCTACAGCGATGCTGTCTTCACTCACTACACCGATAAGCCGCTCGACCTGAAACAGGTGGTGAACACCAACAAGGCTCTGGTCCACTGCGAGAAATACGGCAATAAACTGCTCATCACATCGTGCATTGACAATCTGCTGAAAGGCGCCGTAGGACAGGCTGTGCAGAACATGAACCTGATGTTCGGCATTGACGAGACGGCAGGACTGAAACTGAAGGCCTCGGCATTCTGAATTCAAAAAAACACTAAAATCACATTATGAAAAAGTTATTTTTCCTCTGCATCATATCACTGCTCACCGCCATCACTGCCGTAGCACAGAAGAGCGAGTTGCAGCAGCGCGCCGAGGCTGCCGAGAAAGACGGCACCATAGGCACCACACGCTATCTGTACATTCGTGCCTTTGAGGACTACAGCAATAAAGGACAAGTAGAACAGGCCGTGGAATGTGGCACGATAGCAACATCGCTCTACTACAAGGAAAACTTCTACAAGGAGGCTTTTGAACTGCTGCATCGCGTCACGCAGACCATTTCGCAGGCCACCAGCGAGTCGCAGAAGGCTACACTGCTCTATCGCGTCAGCAAGGAGCGGCTGCAGATGTACATCAAACTGCGCAAGCCCGAAAGCGCCAAAGACCAGTTGAAGGCCATGGAAAACCAGGCGACGGTCTCGGGCGACGAAAACGTGAAGAACGACCTGCTGTACAACAAGGCCATCTACTACTACACCTTCGGGCAGACGGCACAAGGCAATGCCGTGTTTAAGGAAATGGCCAACAAACTGACTGCCGACAAACAGTACGACAAGGTGGACGATGTCTACAAGACGCTGATCGCCAACGGCAAGAAGAGCGGTAGCGCAAATCTCGTGGCGCAGTCGTACAGCAACTACATAACATGGAAAGACTCGGTCAACGCTCTGAAGACTGCCGACGAGATAAATGCCCTGAAGCAACAGATTGCCGACAACGAGGCTTCGATTGCCGAGAAGGACAGTTCGCTCACCCTGCGTCAGGCAATAATAATAGGACTGTGCGTTCTGGCCGTGGCACTGGCTGCCGCACTGGTGGTGGGAGCCATCATACTGCTGCGCTTTATCATGCTGACACGTAAACAGAAGAAGACTATAAAACTCGCCAACGACAACAACGCGCTTAAGGCTAAGTTTATAAGCAATATATCTGCACAACTGGAGCCGACACTGCAGAAACTGGACAGCAAGATTCCAGAGGTAAAGGCGCTGCTCGACTTTTCAAGTCATGTACAGACATTGTCTGCCCTTGAGAATGCAACAGAAGAGATAGTGACGGAAGACACACACGTGCCGCCGCTCTGCGAAGAACTGGCAACAGAGATACGCGACAAGGTGAAGAGCGGAGTGACCGTAGCAGTGAATGCACCGAACATGAGTGTCGCAATGAACAGGGAATACGTTTCCCACATACTGCGCCACCTGCTCGCCAATGCTGCCATCTACACTCCAGAAAGCGGCAAGATTTCCCTCGAATACAAGAAGCGCGGAGCCCATACCCACCACTTCATCGTCTCAAACACCGGCGAAATCATTCCCGAAGAGAAACAGGAAGAGGTGTTCAAGCCCTTCACAGAAGTGAGAGACCTGACGACTGGCGACGGACTGGGACTGCCGATCTGCAAGCAGATGGCGCTGAGAATGGGCGGCGACCTGAGCATTGACACAACATTCACCAAGGGAACACGATTTGTTCTGGAACTAAAGAACTAAGCAGCAATGAAACTATTCGACGTTTATCCTCTCTTCGACGTCAATATCGTCAAGGGCAAGGGGTGTAAAGTCTGGGACGAGAAAGGACAGGAATATCTCGACCTTTACGGCGGCCATGCCGTGATAAGCATAGGCCACTCTCACCCACATTATATAAACAAGGTGACAGAACAACTGCAGAAAATAGGTTTCTACTCCAATTCCGTAGTAAACCGCCTGCAGGTGGAACTGGCAGAGCGACTCGGCAGCATATCGGGCTACGACGACTACCAGTTGTTTCTTATCAACAGCGGCGCAGAGGCCAACGAGAATGCGCTGAAGTTGGCATCGTTTACCAACGGGCGTACGAGAGTGCTCAGCGCAGAGAAGGCATTCCACGGAAGAACTTCACTTGCTGTGGAAGTGACCAACAATCCAAAGATAATAGCACCGATAAATGACAACGGCCATGTCGCCTACCTGCCGCTCAACAATCTCAGCGCATGGGAGGCAGAACTGGCAAAAGGCGACGTATGCGCAGTGATACTGGAATGTATCCAGGGCGTTGGCGGCATACAGATGGCTACAGCAGAATTTGCACAGGGACTGCAGGCTGCATGCAAGAAATACGGCACCATACTTATATGCGACGAGATACAATGCGGCTACGGTCGCTCGGGAAAATTCTTCGCTCATCAATGGCTCGGCATACGACCTGATATTATCACCGTAGCAAAAGGCATAGCCAACGGTTTCCCGATGGGCGGCGTGCTGATGGCACCTGACTTCAAGCCTGTCTACGGCCAGTTGGGTACGACGTTCGGCGGCAACCATCTGGCATGCGCCGCTGCACTGGCAGTGCTCGACATTTTCGAGAAAGAGCATCTCGTAGAGAATGCAAACGCCGTTGGCGAACATCTCATAAGCAGTATCAAGGCCATTGGCAGTCCTATAATAAAAGAGGTGCGCGGGCGCGGCCTTATGATAGGCATCGACCTGACCGTGGCCCATGCCGACATGCGCAAGCCGCTCATTTTCAAGGAGCACTGCTTCACGGGGTGCGCCGGCAGCAACTGTCTGCGACTGCTTCCGCCACTCTGTCTGTCAGTACAGGAGGCCGACGATTTTACAGAACGTCTGAAACGCGTATTAGCAACCATATAAAGAAAAACAGCATGAAGATATCGGTGATAGGAGCAGGTGCCATGGGTGGCGCCATAGTAGAGGGACTGCTGAAAGGCGACTTCATAAGCAACGAGGACATCTGCATAAGCGACCCGTCGCGTGTGGCACTGGAGCGATTTGCCGAGAGCGGAGCCACTATAACAACTGAAAACCAGATGGCAACACTGGGTGGCGACACCATTGTTGTGGTAGTAAAGCCGTGGCTGGTGGAGCAGGTGCTGAAAGGCATCAAGGCGTCGCTCGATTACGACAGGCAGACACTCATCGTGGTGGCAGCAGGCATCACTGGCGCACAACTGCGCGAATGGCTGAAGCGCGAAAAAAATGAGGAGATAATACCCACACTGCTCGCAATACCCAACATCGCAGCAGCCGAATGTCAGTCGATGACATTCCTCGTTCCGGTGACAGCCAATAAGACCAAGACAGCGCAAGCCAAGCAACTCTTCGACAGCATCGGTTCTACCATTATCACTGAAGAGCGGCTGCTCCCAGCAGGCACCACACTGGCCTCATGCGGCATAGCATACGCCATGCGATACATCAGGGCTGCCTCTGAAGGCGGTGTAGAACTGGGCTTCAAGGCCGACGATGCCAAGCAGATTGTGATGCAGACCGTGAGAGGAGCAGTAGAACTGCTGCAAGCCACAGGGTTGCATCCCGAACAGGCCATCGACCTGGTGACGACGCCAGGTGGAGTAACCATACGCGGACTGAACGAGATGGAGCACGCCGGATTTACGAGCAGCGTAATACGCGGACTGAAAGCAGGCGCAAAGTAAAACGACCTTTTCCCTAAAAACACTTTTTACCTAAAAACATGGACGAACAACTGAAACAGATTGGCGAGCGGCTGCGCGGACTGCGCGACGTGCTTGACATCAGCATTGACGAGATGGCGCAAACCATCGGCATTGCAACGGAGAAATATGAGAAGATAGAACAGGGAGAGGTGGACATCACTATCTCCAACCTGATGAAGATAGCCCATAAGTACGGCGTCAGCGCCGAGGAACTGATGTTTGCTGAAGCACCGCACATGAAGTCGTACTTTGTAACGCGAAAGGGACAGGGAATGTCGGTGGAACGTACAAAAGCGTACAAGTACCAGAGCCTGGTCAGCGGCTTTGTCGGTCACAAGGCCGACGTCTTTATTGTGACTGTAGAGCCAAAGCCCGGCGCACGCACCATATATAAGAACTCTCATGCCGGACAGGAATTCAACCTCGTGATTGAAGGTTCCATGGAACTGTATATTGCAGGCAAGACTATCACTCTCAACGAAGGCGACAGCATATACTTCGACTCTACAAAGCCTCATGGCATGCTGGCCATTGGCGATAAGGCGGTAAAATTCTTAGCATTTACTGTAGAATAAGATTGATATGATAGAAAGATTTTTGAAACAGACGACATTCACGTCTGTAGAAGACTACAATAAGAATCTGGAATTTATCATCCCTGACAACTTCAACTTCGCCTACGACGTGATGGACGAATGGGCAAAGGAGGAGCCTCAGCGGTTGGCTCTGCTGTGGACTAACGACCAGGGTATGGAAATACGCACCACCTTCGGCCAACTGAAAGAACAGACAGACCAGTGCGCAGCATATCTCCAGTCGCTGGGAATAGCGAAAGGCGATCCTGTAATGCTGATACTGAAACGGCGCTACGAATGGTGGGTCGTGATGCTGGCGCTGCATAAACTTGCTGCAGTGGTAATACCCGCCACACACATGCTGACAAAGCACGACATAGTATACCGCAACACACGCGCTTCGGTGAAAGCCATCATCTGTGTTGACGACGAATACGTGACGCAGCAGATTATTGCTGCCATGCCTGAAAGCCCCATGGTAGACACGCTGGTGGCAATCGGCGACAACGTGCCCGAGGGATTTCACGACTATCTGAAAGAGATTGCCGACGCACCAGAATTCAAGAAGCCAGAGGTGGCCAATGACAATGACGATACGATGCTGATGTACTTCACCAGCGGTACGAGTGGCGAGCCAAAGATGGTGGCTCACGACTTCCTCTATGCCATGGGCCATCTCACCACGGGTGTGTTCTGGCACAACCTTCACAAAGACTCACTGCACCTGACTGTGGCAGACACTGGATGGGGAAAGGCTGTCTGGGGAAAATTCTACGGACAATGGTTTGCCGGTGCAACGGTTTTCGTCTTCGACCACGAGAAGTTCTCCGCCGACACCATGCTGCGACAGATGGAGAAATATCACGTAACATCTTTCTGCGCACCACCGACGATTTATCGCTTTATGATACGCGAAGACCTTTCACGCTATGACCTTTCGGCACTGCAGTATTGCTGCACGGCAGGCGAAGCACTTAATCCTGCTGTCTACGACAAGTTCTTTGAACAAACAGGCATACATCTCATGGAAGGCTTTGGACAGACGGAGACAACAATGACGCTGGGCACCATGCCGTGGATGACACCAAAGCCAGGCAGCATGGGAATGCCCAACGCGCAATATGATATCGGTCTGCTGAAATCTGACGGAACACCATGCGAAGATGGTGAAAAGGGAGAGATTGTAATCAAAGTGGGAGAACGCAAGCCCATCGGTCTCTTCAAAGAATACTATCGCGATCCGGAACTTACCCACGAAGCATGGCACGATGGCATATACCACACGGGAGATATGGCATGGCGCGACGAAGATGGCTACTACTGGTTTGAAGGACGCATAGACGACGTGATTAAATCGTCAGGATATCGCATCGGTCCGTTCGAGGTGGAGAGTGCGCTGATGACTCACCCTGCCGTAGTGGAATGTGCCATAACCGGCGTGCCCGATGATATAAGAGGCATGGTGGTCAAGGCAACTATAGTGCTCGGCAAGGAATGGAAAGACAAGGCCGGCGACGACCTCGTCAAGGAACTGCAGCAGCACGTAAAGCATGAGACTGCGCCATACAAGTATCCGCGCATCGTGGAATTTGTCGACGAACTGCCAAAGACCATAAGCGGCAAGATACGCCGTGTGGAGATAAGACAGAAGGACACTAAATAAACACAGAACATGACACAGCGCATAGTAGTGAAAGTGGGCTCCAACGTGCTGACACGCAGCGATGGCAAACTGGACGTCACCAGAATGTCAGCACTCGTAGACCAAATAGCATTGCTGAGGAAAGAAGGATACGAAATAATACTTGTTTCCTCAGGAGCCATGGCCTCAGGGCGCGGCGAACTGAAGGTAGACCACGACCTTGACTCCGTAGAACAGCGGCAACTTTTCTCTGCTGTCGGACAAGGAAAACTGATAGGCCTCTACTATGACCTTTTCCGCGAATACGGAATTCACGTCGGGCAAGTGCTTACCATGAAAGAGAACTTTAACGCCGGCGAACAGTATCGCAATCAGCAGGCCTGCATGACGGTGATGCTGGGAAACAACGTTCTGCCAATAGTCAACGAGAACGACACCGTGTCGATTACCGAACTGATGTTCACCGATAACGACGAATTGTCAGGACTAATAGCCATGATGATGAAAGCAGACGTGCTGGTGCTGCTCTCCAACATTGACGGTGTCTACGACGGCCATCCCGATGTTCCTACGTCGAAACTGATAAAACGCGTGGAGCCTGGCACCGACCTCTCACAATATATAAAAGAGGAGAAGAGTGCTTTCGGAAGAGGAGGCATGCACTCCAAATATACCACGGCACAGAAAATGCAAGGGGAAGGCATACGCGTCATCATAGCCAATGGTGAGAGAGAAAACATTCTCGTTGACCTGATACACAACAGACAAGACATACCACACACAGAATTCCTACCAAAATGCAACTGACAGAGACATTCAGCAGAGTGAAGGAAGCCAGCAAGACGCTGCCTCTGCTTTCCGACCAGCAGCGCAACGACATTCTCAATGCCGTGGCCGACGCCATTATCGACTTTAAGGAGCGCATCCTCGCTGCCAATGACAAAGACCTGGCGAAGATGGATGCCAAGAGTCCGCTTTACGACCGACTGCAACTCACAAGCCAGCGTCTGGATGCCATTGCTGCCGACATGCGCAACGTGGCTGCCCTCCCCTCTCCACTCGGACATGTCAGCAAGGAGAAAACTCGGCCCAACGGACTGCGTCTGCACCGCATCAGTGTGCCCTTCGGCGTGATTGGCATGATATACGAGGCTCGGCCAAACGTCACGTTCGATGTCTTTGCACTCTGTTTCAAGAGCGGAAATGCATGCATACTGAAAGGGGGCAGCGATGCCGACCTCTCCAACCAGGCTTCGGTGGAACTGATACACGAAGTGCTGCAGAGATATGACATCAACCCTGACGTGGTGACACTGCTGCCGGCAACGCACGAGGCTACGGCCGAACTGCTGAACGCCGTAGGATATGTAGACCTGTGTATTCCACGAGGCGGACGCCGACTGATAGACTTCGTGCGCGACACGGCACGCATCCCAGTGATAGAAACGGGAGCAGGAGTTGTCAACACATTCTTCGACAAAGACGGCGACATTGAGAAAGGACGCAACATCGTATGCAATGCTAAGACACGCCGTCCCTCAGTGTGCAATGCGCTCGACTGTCTTATCATACACGAAAACCGACTGGGCGATTTACCACAGTTGGTAGCCCCACTGCTCGACCATAAAGTGACGCTATATGCCGACGGGCCTGCATACCAACTGCTGAAAGGCAACTATCCGGAGATACTGCTGAAGCCAGCAACAATAGAATCGTATGGCACGGAATTTATGGACTATAAGATGTCAATACGTACCGTTTCCTCGCTGCAGGAAGCAATGCAACATATCGACGAATACGGCTCTGGGCACAGCGAATCCATTGTTACGGAAAATCAGGAGACAGCAGAGCGTTTCCTGCAAAGCGTAGACGCAGCCTGTGTGTACTGGAACGCACCGACATCGTTCACTGACGGTGCGCAGTTTGGCCTTGGAGCAGAGATAGGCATCTCTACGCAGAAACTCGGACCGCGCGGACCAATGGCACTGGAAGAGATAACAACCTACAAATGGATTATCCAGGGCAATGGCCAGATAAGGAAATAACCGTTTAATGTAAAAAAAAGAGTGGAGCACCTCCGGCATCGGAAACGCTCCACTTTTCTTTGTTATGCTGTTGCAGGGGAGTGTCTACTCCTCAGCAACAGCCTCCTCAGCAAAATCGAGGACGTTCTTCTTGTTAGCCTGCATGCGCTCGTACTCTTCCTTGGAGCCGACAATAATCTTGTCGAACTCACGAAGGCCGGTACCAGCAGGAATGAGATGACCGGAAATCACGTTCTCCTTCATTCCCTCAAGCAAATCCTGCTTGCCGCGGATGGCAGCCTCATTAAGCACCTTGGTTGTCTCCTGGAACGAAGCCGCCGACATGAACGACTTGGTTTGCAGAGCGGCACGCGTGATGCCTTGCAGTATCTGGGTTGACGTAGCGGGCACTGCATCGCGCACCTGCACAGTGCGCAGGTCGCGGCGCTTCAGTGACGAATTCTCGTCGCGCAGACGACGGGCTGTAACAATCTGTCCCTTCTGCATCGTCTCAGAATCGCCAGCATCGGTAACGACTTTCTTACCCCAGATGCGGTCGTTCTCTTCGGCAAAGTCAAGTTTGTCGACAATCTCCTGCTCCAGGAATACGGTATCGCCCGGATCGTTGATCTGAACTTTGCGCATCATCTGACGAACAATGATTTCAAAGTGCTTGTCGTTGATCTTCACACCCTGCAGGCGGTACACATCCTGAACCTCGTTGACGATATACTCCTGAACAGCCGTCGGGCCCTTGATGGCAAGGATGTCGGCAGGAGTAATAACGCCGTCAGAGAGAGGAGTACCTGCGCGCACGGCGTCATGCTCCTGTACAAGGATCTGCTTAGAGAGCGAGACAAGATATTTACGCTGCTCGCCTGTCTTCGACGTAACAATGATTTCGCGGTTACCGCGCTTCACCTTACCCATAGTCACCTCGCCGTCTATCTCGCTGACGATGGCAGGGTTAGATGGATTGCGGGCCTCGAAGAGTTCGGTCACACGAGGCAGACCACCAGTGATATCACCACCCTTGGCTGCAGCACGTGGTATCTTGACAAGAGTCTCACCAGTCTTTACAGTCTGGCCGTCTTCCACAACGACGTGGCCACCCACAGGGAAGTTGTACGTTCCAATCACACCGCCATCGGCATCGATGATGTCGCAGGTAGGCACTTTCGACTTATCCTTGGATTCTGTTACAATCTTCTCTGTCAAGCCTGTCGTTTCATCGGTTTCAGCGCGGAACGTCACACCCTCAATGACATCATGGAACTTCAGTGTACCTGCATATTCCGTAACGATGACAGCATTGAATGGATCCCACTGGGCTATCTTGTCACCCTTCTTGACGGTGTCTCCGCTCTTGAAATAGAGAGAAGAACCATATGGAATGTTCACTGTCGACAGCACAATCTTTGTTCCGGCATCGACGAAGCGCACCTCACCGAGACGGCTAACCACCATCTCACACTGGCGACCGTCTTCATCAAACGGAACAGTGCGAACCTCTTCGAGTTCTATCTTCGAATCGTTCTTTGTAACGATAGAGGCGTTTGCTGCAGCGTTTGCAGCGACACCACCGGCGTGGAAAGTACGAAGCGTCAACTGCGTACCCGGCTCACCAATGGCCTGCGCAGCAATCACACCGACTGCCTCACCCTTCTGAACCATGCGGCGAGTGGCAAGGTTACGTCCGTAGCACTTCATGCACACGCCATGACGCGATTCACAAGTCAGCACCGAACGAATCTCAACGCTCTCGATAGGACTGTCTTCTATTATCTGGGCGATAGGCTCTGTTATCTCTTCACCGGCAGCAACAACAAGTTTGCCAGTAGTCGGATGGATAATGTCATGAACTGACACACGGCCGAGAATACGCTCGTAGAGTGTAGAGATGGTCTCGTCACCATTCTTGAGAGCGGTGCATACAAGACCGCGCAGCGTGCCACAGTCCTCCTCGTTGATGATAACATCATGTGAAACGTCAACAAGGCGACGTGTCAGATAACCAGCGTCGGCAGTCTTCATGGCAGTATCGGCAAGACCCTTACGTGCGCCGTGAGTAGAGATGAAGTACTCAAGCACCGACATTCCCTCCTTGAAGTTAGAAAGAATTGGGTTCTCAATAATCTGCGCACCTTCGGCACCGGCCTTCTGAGGCTTTGCCATAAGTCCGCGCATACCAGAGAGTTGTCGTATCTGGTCCTTAGAACCGCGGGCGCCAGAGTCGAGCATCATAAACACGGCGTTGAAGCCTTGGTCTGCCTCTGTCATTTCCTTCATAAGCACATTACCAAGGTCATTGTTGATGTGTGTCCATGTGTCGATAACCTGGTTGTAGCGCTCGTTGTCGGTAATGAAGCCCATGTTGTAGTTCTCGGTAATCTGGCGAACCTCCTCGTTACCTTTCTCTACAAGGTCTTTCTTTGCCTCTGGGATAATGATGTCGTCAAGGTTGAACGAAAGGCCGGCCTCATAAGCCATGCGGTAGCCAAGGTTCTTGATACCGTCAAGGAATTCACAGGCTTCTGCAAATCCGACATGTTCAATAACGTCGGCGATGATGTCACGAAGAGACTTCTTTGAAATAATCTTGTTGACATAGCCAACTTCCTTGGGAATGATGCCATTCACAATGACACGACCTACAGAAGTCTCTACCATGTGACGCACATGCTGTCCGTCCTGAATGTCGTCTACCATGACTTTCACCTGAGCGTGCAGGTCGCACTTGCCTTCGTTGTGGGCGATGATAGCCTCTTCGGGACCGTAGAAAGTAAGTCCTTCTCCCTTTGCGCCCGGGCGTATCTTTGAAATATAATACAGTCCGAGCACCATATCCTGCGACGGCACGGTGATAGGAGCACCATTGGCAGGATTGAGGATATTGTGGCTCTGCAGCATCAGTATCTGTGCTTCCAGGATAGCCTCGTTGGAAAGTGGAAGGTGAACGGCCATCTGGTCACCGTCGAAGTCGGCATTGAACGCAGTACATGCCAGTGGATGCAGTTGGATTGCCTTACCTTCTATCAGTTTTGGCTGGAAAGCCTGGATGCCAAGGCGGTGAAGCGTTGGAGCACGGTTCAACAGCACAGGATGTCCCTTCATCACATTCTCAAGGATATCCCAGATGATTGGCTCGCGGCGGTCTACAATCTTCTTTGCAGATTTCACCGTCTTCACTATACCGCGCTCTATGAGTTTGCGAATGATGAATGGCTTGTATAGTTCTGCTGCCATAAGCGTTGGCAGGCCGCACTCGCCCATTTTCAGTTCTGGGCCGACCACGATAACCGAACGTGCGGAGTAGTCGACACGCTTACCAAGCAGGTTCTGACGGAAGCGTCCTTGCTTGCCTTTCAGAGAATCGCTGAGCGACTTCAGAGGACGGTTGCTCTCGCTCTTCACAGCACTCGATTTGCGCGAGTTGTCGAACAGCGAGTCGACGGCCTCTTGAAGCATACGCTTCTCATTGCGCAGGATAACCTCAGGAGCATGTATTTCGATAAGTCTCTTCAGACGGTTGTTGCGGATGATGACTCTGCGGTACAAATCGTTGAGGTCGCTGGTTGCGAAGCGTCCACCATCCAGTGGCACCAATGGGCGCAGTTCCGGAGGTGTGACAGGGATAATCTTCATTATCATCCACTCTGGGCGATTTATGCCGCGCTCTACGCTGGAACGGAAAGCCTCTACGACCTGCAGACGCTTCAATGCCTCGTTCTTACGCTGTACGGACGAGTCGCTGTTGGCTCTGTCGCGGAGTTCGTACGACAGGGTGTCGAGGTCGAGGCGTGCCAGAAGGTCATAGACAGCCTCTGCACCCATCTTACAGATAAACTTGTTGGGGTCGGAGTCGTCAAGATAGTCGTTGTTCTCCGGCAGTTGGTTGTCAAGGATGTCGTTGTATTCCTCTTCCGACAGCAGGTCATACACCTGTGAGCCGAGCAGTGGGTTGCCCTCGCCGTCTTTCTTGTCGGCCATCACTCCAGGCTGTATCACAACGTAGCGCTCGTAGTAGATAATAGCGTCGAGTTTCTTGGTGGGCAGTCCCAGAAGATATCCGATCTTGTTGGGAAGCGAACGGAAGTACCAGATATGTGCTACAGGCACAACCAGTTCGATATGTCCGGTACGCTCGCGACGCACTTTCTTCTCTGTAACCTCCACACCGCAGCGGTCGCAGACAATACCCTTGTAGCGGATACGCTTGTACTTGCCGCAGGCACACT
>CALFIY010000017.1 GCA_937877595.1 uncultured Prevotella sp. | reverse complement strand
CGACTTCGACCGCCGCATGCTCGAGGTAATCAAGAGCCAGAAGAACTTCCAGGCCACACCCGTCACCGAGATATGGCACTCCGACGGCGACCAGGTGCTCTGCTACATGAGGGGCGACCTCGTCTTCGTCTTCAACTTCTCGCCGACGCGCTCCTACACCGACTATGGCTTCCTCGTGCCCACGGGCAGTTACGAGGTGGTGCTCAACACCGACGCCAAAGAGTTTGGAGGCAACGGCTTCGCCGACGACAGCGTGACCCACGTCACCAACTACGACCCTCTCTACGTCGAAGACCACAAGGAGTGGCTCAAGTTGTACATCCCGGCACGCTCTGCCGTAGTGCTGAGGAAATGGTAGGCCATTGACCATTGCCCTTTGGCCAATTATTACAGAAGTGAAAGATGCAGCGCACCTCTCACTTCTTTTTTATGTCCGCATGGCTCTGCCAAGAACTGTCAACTCTAAACAGTCACCTGTACGCTCGGCTTCGCCGCATGGTTTCGCCAGAAAAAATGTTCAATGGTCAATGGTCGATGCTGTCTAAATTTTGCTAAAGCAGTCCATGAGGTGCTTCTTGAATGTGCGCCCCACCTTCACATATTCTATACCGTCGAAGGGAGGGAACAGGCGGCACGTGCCGTCGCTTACCTCCATCAGGCAGTTGATGTTGATGATGTAGCGCTGGCTCACCTGTACAAAGCGAGGGTCGATGGCCAGCAGCGACACGTTGTTGGCCGAGCGCTTCAGCCGTAGCGGCTCCTGCAGTCCGGCAGCCACCACCTCCCAGACGCGCTGTATGCTGTTGTACTGGAAGAGCCCGATGTCGCTGACGTTCACCACGCGATATTCTGCCGTGCTCGTGTTGAAAAGCAGGCGGCCAAGACCGTTCTGCCGGTACACGTCGCCGTCGGCCGATGTCGTCTGGTCCGTCTCGCTGCAGTAGCGGCTCATCACCTTGGCCAGTTCCGAAGGGTCGACAGGCTTCAGTAGAAAGTCGAAAGCCTTGTTGCGAAAAGCCGTAAGCATGTAAGCGCTGTGAGCAGTGTATATCACCACTTTGCACTTCTGTTCCGCTATGGTGTCGACATGTTCCAGAAAGTCCAGTCCGCTCATGTCCGGCAGTTCCACGTCGAGGAAAAGCAGTTCGGGCTGCATGGCCCTGATCATGCTGATGCCCGTCTCACCGTTGTTGGCCGTGCCTGCTATCTCCACGTCGGCATACTGCTTCAGATGGCTTGTCAGCAGGTCTATCGACACCTGCTCGTCGTCTATTATGACTACTTTCATTGCTTCTCCCTTTCCTGTAGTTAGTTGGTGAGTTTCAGGCTTCGCGGAATGCTTATCGTGGCCTCGCATCCGTTGTTGTTGCGGATGTTGAAGACCATCTTGTGCTTAGGGTTCTCCTCGTTTATCACGGCCAGCGTGTGGCGGATGATGTTTAGCCCTGTGCGTGACTGCCCTTGCTGGTACTGCCGCACGTCGAAGCCCGGCCCGTTGTCGGCCACGCATATCGTTGTCGTCTCGTCGTCGGTTTCCACCGTTATCGAGAGGCGCTTCTCGCCCTTCAGTCCCTTCAGCCCGTGGATTATGGCGTTTTCCACCATTATCTGTATCAGCATCGACGGTATCATCACGCCGTCCATTTCCTCCTCCGGCGGTGTCTGCTCGGTGAAGGTGAAGTCTTCGCCTATCAGTTGGCGCTCCAGTTCCACGTACTCCCTGACAAACTTCAGTTCCTCGCTCAGCGTGACAAACGTCTTCTGCGACATGTCGAGATTTGCCCTTATGATGCGCGCCAGATTGACCAGCGTGTCGGCCTCCTTCTTGTCTGTCTTGCTAATCCGCGAGTTGAGAATGTTGAACACGAAGTGGGGCGAAATTCTCTGCCTTGCCAGCGTCAGCCGCAGCGCCAGCATGTCCATCTGGTTCTTCAGCCGCCTGCGGTGCTCGTAGGCCAGCCATGCTATTATGAGCAGCACCACTATTATGAGCAGCAGCACCAGCGTGTAGAGAGCCTCCTGCGACTTGGCATACCTCACTTCGCGCTCGCTCATGGCCAGTTGGTGGTGCAGTCGCATAGTGTCCTCGCTGAGCCGTGTTATTATCTCCACGGTCAGCATGTGCTGGCGGTAACTGTCGGTCGAGTCTTTCGTGCTAACTTCCTCGCACAGTTGGAGATATGCGTTGCGGTAGTCGCCGCGTGCAGCATAGTATTCCTTGAGATATTTGTTGCGTATGCCCTGCATCTCGGCATTGCTGTGCAGCGGTCCTTCGCCCTTGACGATGCGTTCTATCTCGTCGTAGCGGTGCTCTTTCAGCGCTATGCCGATGCGTATGGTGTTGGCGTAGTGCTGTCCCACCTCAATCTGATTTTCCTTGAAGTACGTATCCGCTTCACCCACGTAGACCTTGGCCGAGTCGAGCATGCCGAGATTGAGCATCGCGTCGGCCATGTTGACCTTGCAGAGATACATGTCGAAGTAGCCTGTCATTTCATACTTTTCCAGATGGCTCTTCAGTCTTCGGAACATGCGCAGCGCATTGTCGTAGTCGCCCGTGTAGTAGAAGTAGTTGCCGTAGTTGTTGAGGAAGTACGACTGCATGTTTGGCAGTATCTTGTCGTAGTGCTCCTCCGTCATCTCATAGTAATGGCGCGCCGAAGCATAGTCGCCCAGCGTGGTGTAGATGCGCCCCAGTCCCATGTACAGCGTTATGCTTTTCTCCGGAGTCAGTTGCAGCGAGTCGGCAAGCACTATGGCGTGGCGATACCAGTGGGCTGCCTCTGCCAGACGGTTCTTTTCCACATAGGCATCGGCCAGATTAGCGCTCAGGTCGGGCGTGTTCTCCAGCATGTCGCTGGTGACCATCATCTTGTAAGCCTGCCTGTAGAGCGTAATAGTGCTGTCGATGTCGCGATGAAGCAGATAGAGATACGACGCAACAGCGCTGAGTGCCGTGGCGCCCAGTCCGCGCGTGCGTGCCGTGGGATGTACCGAACTCACGTAGCGTGTGGTGCGCCTTACATAGGGCAGGAGAGAGTCGGGATGGGCTGTCAGAAGATAGTGGCGCCCGTACATCAGGTGGTAGTCGTAGTAGTCGTTTGAGTCGGTGGCTGTTGCCATCCGTTCCGCGATGGTCCGCAGTGCCGTGCTGTCCATCTGCAACATCTGCTCGTTCAACTGGTGATATTCAGTGCGGTTTTTCTCGGTGCGACGACCTGGATAGTTGCGGTGAGTCTTGCATCCGCATATCAGCAGTGTCGCAGCAAGCAGCACCGTGGTGCACCGGCATATCGTTTTCCTCGTTGTCATTCTTCAATCCAATGTCGTAAAGAATGCTGCAAATTTAGTGTTTTTTTTCACAACAATGTAAGTTAATATAATAAAAATGTGTATTTTTGCAAGCAGAACAACGTTTTTCTTTATGGCACGCAACATATTCAAAGGTTTAGGTATTGCGCTCATCACCCCTTTCACTCCCGACGGACAAGTAGACTACAAGTCGCTCATCAGACTGGTTGAATACCAGTTGAACAATGGGGCCGACTTTTTTTGTATATTGGCTACCACTGGTGAGACTCCTACGCTCACCGAAGATGAGAAGCAGAAAATCAAGGACACCGTAGTGAGTCTGGTAGGTGGCAGAGTGCCTATCCTGATGGGATGTGGCGGATACAACACAGCAGCCATCGTCGAGGAATTGCATACGCGCGACTTCAAGGGCATTGACGGCATACTCAGCGTATGTCCCTACTACAATAAGCCGTCGCAGGAAGGTCTCTATCAGCATTTCAAGACCATTGCCGCAGCCACGTCGCTGCCCGTAGTGCTCTACAATGTGCCCGGGCGCACTGGCGTCAACATGAAGGCAGAGACCACCGTGCGTCTTGCTCACGACTGCGAAAATATTGTGGCCATCAAGGAAGCGTCGGGCAATCTGGAGCAGGTCGACGAGATTATCAAGAACAAGCCGAAGTCATTTGATGTCATTTCCGGCGACGATGCCCTTACCTTTCCCATGGTTTCGTGTGGCGCCGTGGGTGTTATCAGTGTCATAGGCAATGCCCTTCCCAAGGAGTTCTCAAAAATGATTCGCCTGCAGATGAAGGGCGAATACGATCCGGCGCGCAAAATCCACCATCGCTTCATCGACCTTTTCTCGCTGCTCTTTGTCGACGGCAATCCAGCAGGTGTGAAAGCCATGCTTCACGAGATGGGATACATCGACAATGTGCTGCGCCTGCCGCTTGTTCCTACGCGCATCTCTACGCTGCAGCGCATGAGCGAGATAATGAAGGAACTGAAAATTTAGTCTTTCCCGGCGCCTATTAATATATATAATAGGTGTAAGCACCATTACGATATGAAACGCCTCATGCTTTTGCTGACGCTCATGCTTGCCACCTTGGGCAGTGCATGGTGCCAGATGGCCGACCCTGTACATTTCACGACGTCGCTCCATCGTCTGCAGGGCGACGAGGCAGAACTCGTGTTCAGCGCAGCGATAGATGCAGGGTGGCATGTCTATTCCACGGAAGTTACGGCAGGTCCTGTGGCCGCCACGCTTACCGTAGAGAAACTCAGCGGTGCCGAACTTGTCGGCAAACTGCGTCCCGGGAAAGGGGAGCAAGAGCACTTCGACAACATGTTCAATGCCGTAGTGCGCTACTTTGAGCATGCGGCCACCTTCACTCAGCGCATCCGCTTCACCGCTCCGTCCTATGACATACAGGGCTTTCTGGAGTATGGCGCATGCAGCGACGAGGTGTGCCTGCCGCCATCCACGGTGGAGTTTAGCGAGCACGGCAAGTCGGGCATAACAGAGGCCAACGCCGTAGAGCCTGTTACGGTGCCAACGACCGCTGCTGCAGTGGCCGCGGCCTCCGACAGCAGTCTCGCGGTAGTCTCCGACAGCGCCGTAGCAGCAAGTGGCGTTGCTCCGTCCGACACTGCATCGCTTGCCGCATCACCAGACGTTTCTTCAGAGCCGATGGGCGACAAGGGTCTGCTCGCTGTCTTTCTGGCCGGACTGCTGGGAGGACTGCTGGCTGTGCTGACCCCCTGCGTGTGGCCCATCATCCCTATGACCGTGTCGTTCTTCCTCAAGCGCAATCAGCAGCGCACCACGGCCATACGCGAGACATTGCTCTATGCACTGAGCATCATTGTGATATACGTCACTCTTGGAGTGGTGGTGACGCTGATCTTCGGAGAGAACGCCCTCAATGCCATGGCCACCAATGCGTGGTTCAACATCTTCTTCGCACTGCTCCTGATAGTGTTTGCCATTTCCTTCTTCGGCGCATTTGAACTGACGTTGCCCTCATCGTGGGCCAACAGCGTTGACCGCAAGGTCGACACGCTAAGCACCACGTCGGGCGGCAATGCTTCGCTACGCTCCATGCTGTCGGTATTTCTCATGGCCTTCACCCTGGTGCTTGTCAGTTTCTCGTGTACGGGGCCTATCATAGGTCTGCTGCTCGTGTCGGTTGCCACGCAGGGCAGCCTGCTTGCGCCGACGGTAGGCATGCTTGGCTTCGCCGTCGGGCTTGCCGTGCCCTTTGCCTTCTTCTCGCTGTTCCCCATGCTGATGAAGCAGATGCCGAAGTCGGGCGGATGGATGAACACCGTAAAGGTGACGCTGGCTTTCGTGGAACTTGCCTTTGCGCTGAAGTTCCTCTCCGTAGCCGACATGGCATACGGCTGGCGACTGCTCGACCGCGAGGTGTTTCTCGCCATTTGGATAGCACTCTCCGCGCTGCTTACCGCATATCTGCTGGGATGGCTCCGGTTCAGGCACGACGATGCCGATGAGCGCTCCACCTCGGTGGTAAGGCTCTTCATGGCACTGGCCTCCCTCGCATTTACTGTGTATATGATACCCGGATTGTGGGGAGCACCGCTGAAAGCAATCTCGGCATTCACTCCGCCCATGTGGACTCAGGATTTCCGACCTCTTTCGGATAGCGCCGTAGCGTCTGACGGGAGCGTAGGCTTCGTAGAAGCACGCTTCCGCGATTTCGATGAGGGCATGGCTGCTGCAAAGGCAGAGGGCAAGCCCGTGATGCTCGACTTTACAGGATTCGGATGTGTCAACTGCCGCAAGATGGAGGCGGCAGTGTGGACTGATAGCCGTGTAGCCCGTCTGCTTACGCGCGACTACGTGCTCGTCTCGCTCTATGTTGACGACAAGACTTCTCTGCCGTCGCCCATTACCGTAGAGATGCCAAACGGCAAGAAGCGCACGCTGCGCAGCGTCGGCGACAAGTGGAGCCACCTTCAGGCCAGCATGTTTGGTGCCAACACACAGCCATACTATGTCCTCCTTTCGCCCGACGGCCGTCGGATAGCGCCGCCGCGCTCCTACGACGAGGATGTCGAAGCCTATCTTGAATGGCTTCGACAGGCGTTGGATAGCATCTGATTTTCAGCCACTTACACACGGCAAAAAAAACTGCTGTTTTTTTGAAAATAAAAACAGCGCTGACGAAAATTAAAACAGCAGTAATGAAAATTAAAACAGCAGTAATGAAAATTAAAACAGCAGTAATGAAAAAAAAAGCACGTTTCGCGGAAACGTGCTTTTATTGTGTTGAATAATATAGGGGACGCCTATTACTTTTTATTCTTGCACCACAGGCGGCGGTTCAGCAGGGCGGAATAGTCGGTGTCGGGATGCTGCTGCATATAGCGGTCGATGGCGCTGACATACGAATTGCGGAATACACGACGGCGCATCAGTTTGTTGACCACCCACTGGATTTTGCCCATGTACAGATGGCGCTGCTGTATCTGCTGCGTGTTGTCGGCAGGTGGAAACTGGCTGAGCAGATAGAAACTCAGACAGTCGGGAACAATCATGTTGCGTGTCATTATGATACGCTGAGCAGCATCGTAGTTGTCTACATAGAATGGATAGTCCTTGCCCAGATATTTGTCGAGCGATATGCCCAGAGTGCCGTGGCCTACAATGATGCTCTGGTCGAACGAGCCAATCTGCGTATAGACCGTCGGCTGCCCCACAAGGGGCAACTGCTTCTTCATTTCCGAGAATGCTGCCGACAACTGGCTTGTCACATCGTCCATATCGGCAAATTCCACAGCCACGTCGGCTATCATGCGCTGCAGTATGCTGTCCTGAAAGTACGTGTGGAATGTGGTGTTGATGTCGGCATCGTTCACGTGGCCTATCTTAAGCACGTCTTCTATCAGAGTGCGCGTCTGCATCGGAAAATTGGTGTTCATCTGCTGCAGAGCCGAACGGTCGCCCGTGGTAAGAAAGTGGCTTTCTATCCTGTCGAAACGCTCTATCGTGACATCGCTGTCGGCCAGTCGCTCGTCGACTTGCTTCAGTTGCCACTCGCAACCGAAGCAAATCAGCATGATGAGAGAGAGGGTGAAATAAATCTTGCGCACGATGAATAAGCGTGTAGAAAGTTTTATTATTGTTAAAAACGTGGGCAAAAGTACTAAAAAATATTGTAAAATCCAAATTTTAACCTAAAAAAAGATAAAAATCGGTATAAATTCCTGTATTTTTGTGGAAAACATATACTACAGAAATTTACTGGAAAAATGAAAAGATTTCTCTCCATTGCTCTTGGATGTATCCTTATGCCTGTTTTGGCAGGAGCACAGACCACTTTCCAACTTACAGTGGCCAATCCCCTGAAGGCCGATCGCGAAGCACAGCCTGTAGTGGTGCAACTGTCACGCTACGGCATCGACGTGCGACAGGCCGTGGTTACTCTCAACGGGCAGGAAGTGCCCTCGCAGTTGGACGACCTCGACGGCGACGGCCGCTACGACGAGTTGTGCTTTCTCACCGACATCGCAAAGCGCGGTAAGCAGCAGTTCACGGTGCAGTTGCTCACGCAGGGCGAGCCGCGGCAGTACGAGCCGCGCGTATATGCCGACATGATGCTCACCAACAGGAAGATAAAGAGTTCCAACAAGCAGGATCTCTATATCAGCAGCCTCACCGTAGACCGTGGTGTCAATCCCTATTCGATGCTCCACCATCACGGGCCGGCCTTTGAGAATGAGTTGGTGGCCTATCGCGTTTATTTCGACCACCGTCAGACCATTGATCTCTACGGCAAGTATCGCAAGGGACTGGAGTTGCGCCAGACGCAGTTCTATCCCGATGCAGAGCAGAAGGCTGCCGGCTTTGGCGACGACGTGCTGTGGGTGGGCAACACCTTAGGACTCGGTACGCTGCGCGGATGGGACGGACAGTCGCCGCAGATGCTCAACGATGTGCAGTATCGTACGCTGAGGGTAGTGAGCCGCGGCCCTCTGCGCACAATAGTAGAGGTGAAGGACGAAGGCTGGCGCTCAACGTCGGCAGCCAATGCCTTCCATCCGGCACCAATAACCATGCTGACCCGCTACACGCTGTATGCCGGTCGGCGCGATTGCCAGGTAGACATCCGTTTCGACAAGGTTGCTACCGACTACCGCTTTGCTACGGGACTGATAAACGTGAAGAACTCTGAGGAATACAGCGACAAGCATGGACTGCGCGGCTGCTGGGGAACCGACTGGCCTGTCAGCGAGAAAGACTCGGCAGGACACAAGCGCGAAACAGTTGGCCTGGGCATTTATCTCGCTGAGAACAATATTGTCAGCGAACTCCCTGCCGACAAGGACAACTATCCCTTCGTCATAAGCACTGCTACGGACGAACTGCACTACAATATCACGTTCTGTTCGGCAAACGAGACGTTCGGCTACCATTCCGCACGGGAATGGTTTGACTATCTGGAGAAATGGCGCCGCGAATTGCAGCACCCACTGCTATACTAAATCGGAGAAAAGGCGCTTGCGCCTGACGTAATACTGCCAGAGCACGGAGAAATGCCGCTGCTCTGGTATTTCTTTTGCCACGCGGCCCGACTGGATGGCTGCGCGGTCGGCATCGAATTCCTTGCGCCGTCTGCGGAAATCGCGACGGGCACGATAGACGGCGCAGAAGTCTTGCCAACTGCGGCCTATGACAAGCATCTGCCATGCAGCAAGGCGGTCGAGCAACCATCGCCAGCGCATCACGTGGCGCAACTCACCGTCGGGAAGACATTTGTAGAGCATGGTTAGGTTGTTGCGGAAGTTGAGATAGGTCTTCATCGGATTGCCCTTGGGCAGCGTTCCTCCGCCTACGTGGTATACGCAACTGTCGCTGACGCACACTATCCGCCGGCCGCGCAGCCGCAGCCGCCAGCAAAGGTCTATCTCCTCGTTGTGGGCAAAGAAGCGTCCGTCAAGCCCTCCCACGCTCCAGTAGTCGCTCGAGCGTATCATCAGTGCAGCGCCCGAGGCCCAGAGAATGTCGGTCTGGAAGTCGTACTGCCCATTGTCGCGCTCCACGGTGTCGAATATCCTGCCTCGGCAGAAGGGATAGCCATAGCGGTCAAGGTAGCCACCGGCGGCACCCGCGTATTCAAACATGTCGTGGTCGGCAACAGAAAGCAGTTTGGGCTGGCAGGCGGCGACATCGCTGTGGGTGTCGAGCAGTTCTATCATCGGCGTAAGCCAGTGGTGGCTCACCTCAATGTCAGAGTTGAGCAGCAGGTAATATTCTGCTTCCACCTGCCTGAGGGCACGGTTGTAGCCCTCGGCAAAGCCCCAGTTGCGGCCGAGTTGGATGATGCCACATTCGGGAAACTCGTTGTGCAGCACTTCCAGCGAGTCGTCGGTAGAGGCATTGTCGGCTACTATCACCGTCGCCTCACTCTGGGAGTAGGTCAGAACGCTTGGCAGAAAGCGCCGCAGCATTGCGGCTCCGTTCCAGTTGAGTATTACTATGGCCAGTTTCATTGTCGGCAAAAAGGTTATAGGATTTGGCAGAGCAGGGCAGAGCCGTCCCTGTTGAAGTCGCCCAGGCGGACGCGCAGCAGTTGGTTGTCATATTCCTCACGAGCCACCGATGCCGGCAGTTCCACGCGTATGTAGTTGGCAGTGAAGCCGTGCATTGCGCGCCCGCGAGTGGCACGCTCGAAGAGCACTTCTGCCTCGGCAGACTGATAGCGTGTATAGAAGTTGCGGGTCTTTTCGGCTGAAAGCGAAAGCATGCGCGCGCTGCGTGCGCGCTTTTCGGCATCGCTCACCACATGAGGGATTTTCAAAGCCTGAGTGCCGGGGCGCTCAGAGTAGGGGAATACGTGCAGTTGGCTTACTTCGAGGCCATCCAGCAGCGCATACGACTCTTCGAAACGCTCTGCTGTCTCGCCGCGACAGCCCACCATCACGTCTACACCGATGAAAGCGTCGGGCATGGCGGCTTTTACAGCATATATCTTGTCAGCAAAGAGACGGCTGTCGTAATGGCGGTGCATCAGTTGCAGTACTGCGTCGCTTCCGCTCTGCAAAGGGATGTGGAAATGTGGCATGAAAGCACGGCTGGAGGCGCAGTAGTCTATCAGTTCCTGGCTAATAAGGTCGGGCTCAAGCGAACTGATGCGATAGCGCTTTATTTCCTCTATCCCGTCGAGCGCTTTTACCAAGTCGAGAAAACTCTCACCGGTTGTCTTGCCGAAGTCGCCGATGTTGACACCTGTCAGCACAATTTCCTTGCCGCCTTCGGCAGCAGCCTGACGTGCCTGCTGCACGAGAGAGGCAATGCTGGGGTTGCGGCTGAAGCCGCGGGCGTATGGTATGGTGCAGTAGGTGCAGAAATAGTCGCACCCGTCCTGAACCTTGAGGAAGTAGCGGGTTCTATTGCCGCGCGAACAGGATGGCGCAAAACTCTTTATGTCTTTCGTGGGAAGCGTGAAAGAACGCGTCTCACCTGGATTGGTCCACGCATCGGCAAGATGCTGCACGAGGGTGGCCTTCTCGTTGGAGCCAAGTATCAGGTTGACTCCGTCAATGCGCTCAATGGCATCGGGCTTAAGTTGTGCATAGCAGCCCGTGACCACGACAAAAGCCCCAGGGTGCCGGCGAACCATGCGGTGGATAATCTGCCGACACTTATGGTCGGCAACGTCTGTAACGGAACATGTGTTTATCAGGCACAGGTCGGCCTGTTCGCCCTTCTTCGCTGTTACCATGCCCAGTTCCTCCAACATCTTGCCAAACGTAGATGTCTCGGAGAAATTCAACTTGCATCCCAGTGTGTAGTATACAGCACGCTTGCCTTGAAAAGCAGAAGAGTCGATCATTATATATATTAATATAATAGGTGTACGTGTTTCGTTTGGCAAAGGTAGTGATTTTCCATACAAAAGCGCCTTTTTTTCACATTTTATAAATGAGTGTAGAAAATACGCAAAATTTAACATTTCGTAAAATGCTGATTTTTAGCGTTTTGCAAAAAAGTTACAAAAACAGTCAAAAAAAAGTTTCAAAAAAAAGTACAACGTATTGAAAAAATACATACCTTTGCAACGTTTTAATAAACAAACGATTGTTTTACAGATTTAAAAAGTTTAGAAAAATGAAGAAATTAGTTTTGATGTTCGTGGCTGTTGCTGCTATTTCGTTCGCTTCTTGTGGTAACAAGGCTCAGGCTCCTGTTGAGGATACTGATAGCGTGGAGGTTGTGGACAGCGTTGTTGACAGCACTGCTGTTGACTCTACTGCTGCTGACAGCGCAAATGCATAATAATCTACATTAGCACGAACAAATTGAGAGAAAATCCGCTGGGCGTGAGCCTGGCGGATTTTTTTTCAAAAAACAGAAATTTTGATGGACTATAAGGACTTGATACAGCAGCGGCGTTCCCACCGCCGTTTCACCGAAGAGGAAATCAGTGGCGACGATGTGCAACTCATAATGCGTGCTGCCTTGATGGCACCGACATCTAAGGGACAGCGCAACTGGCAATTTGTTGTGGTAGACGACAAGACCGACCTGGAGAAACTTGCTGACGCAAAGGAGCAGGGCGGAGCATTTCTCAGCAACGCCGCACTGGCCGTTGCCGTACTTGGCGACCCTTTGCAGAACGACTGCTGGATAGAAGACGGAGCCATTGCAGCATTTGCCATGCAGTTGCAGGCTGAAGACCTGGGCCTCGGCTCGTGCTGGATACAGATGAGAGGACGCGGACTGAGCGACGGTACGTCGGCAGACACTGTGATACAGGGCGTGCTGGACATACCAGAGAACATGAGATGCCTCTGCATCGTTGCCTTCGGACATAAGGCCGACGAGCGAAAGCCGCAAAACGAAGATAAACTGAAGTGGGAGCAGGTGCACGCAGGAAAATACTGACCCTGCGCCGGCGATGACTTCGGAAGAAACAGCAAAACACTCGATGGAAATAGTACTGATAGGTGCCGGCAGACTGGCCACCAATCTCGGTAATGCCCTGCATGGCAGAGGGCACCACATTGGCTGGGTGTACAGCAGGACGGCGCAGTCGGCAGAAGCACTGGCCACGCAACTCGGTGCCACGGCGACAGACGACATACACATGTTGCCTGCCACGGCAGATATATTCATCTTTGCCGTAAGCGACGCAGCGCTGCCAAGTGTGGCGACGGAAGCGGCAAAGGGTAGGGAGCGGCAACTCTTCGTGCATACTGCAGGCTCGATGCCGCTGGACATTTTCCAGGGCTTGGTGGAGAGATACGGAGTGATGTATCCGATGCAGACTTTCTCACGTGAGAAACTTGTCGACTTCACCGAAATTCCTGTTTTCATCGAGGCAAGCGACGACGCAACGTGCCAGACGGTCTGCGACCTGGCTGCTACGGTCAGTAGCAGTGTCAGCATATTGTCGACGGAGCAAAGGAGATATCTGCATCTTGCGGCAGTTCTTGCATGCAACTTCGTAAACCACTGCTACGACATGGCGGCAACGCTGCTGGAGCGGCACGGCATGTCGTTTGACGCCATGCTGCCGCTGATAGACGAGACGTCACGCAAGGTACACACGCTGTCGCCACGCGAGGCGCAGACAGGACCGGCCGTGCGCTACGACACCAACGTGATAGAGCGACAGACGGCGCTGCTCGGCGAATGGCCTGACTCACAGCGCATTTACGAAATGATGTCAAAACACATTCACCAATACGCAACTATAGAAAAATGATAAACTACGACCTGACAAAGATACGTGCCCTCGTGTTCGATCTCGACGGAGTCCTGTCTGCAGAGACAATAACACTGGCAACCGATGGAACGCCATTGCGTACCGTGAACATCAAGGACGGATATGCCATACAGTTGGCTGTAAAGATGGGACTGCATGTGGCAATAATCTCCGGCTGCAAGATAGAGTCGGTGCGCAAGCGCTACGAGGGACTCGGCATGAAGGATATTTTCCTTGGCGCTGCCGTGAAGATAAAGGTGTACGATGAACTGAAAGAAAAGCATGGTCTGGACGACAGCGAGATACTTTTCATGGGCGACGACGTGCCCGATCTGGAAGTGATGCGCCGCGTGGGATGTCCCGTGTGTCCGGCCGATGCCTGCGCAGAAGTTAAGCAGGTTAGCGTATACGTCAGTCAGCAAAAAGGTGGCTATGGCTGTGCCCGCGACGTGATAGAACAGGTGCTCAGAGCGCAAGACAAATGGTTAAGTGACGAAAGAGCATTCGGCTGGTAACGTTTTGAAATCTTGCATGATATGAGTAAATATAAATTGGTGCTTGCCAGCAATTCCCCACGCCGTCGTGAACTTCTTAAGGGGCTTGATGTCGATTTTGAAGTGCGTATTATCGACGGCATAGACGAAAGTTATCCCGACAATTTGCCAACGCAGGAAATCGCAGAGTACATTGCCGTGAAAAAGGCAAATGCGTATGTCGCTACCATGGCTGCCGACGAACTGATAATAACAGCCGACACGATCGTAGTATTGGGCAATAGCGTACTGGGAAAGCCGCACGACAGCGACGATGCCTGTCGGATGTTGCGCATGCTGAGCGGCAACACTCATCAGGTGATAACCGGTGTTTGTCTTACCACGACCGACAAACGGCATCACTTCTCTGTGACAACCGACGTGACATTCAAGAGTTTCTGTGACGAAGAAATAGAGTACTACGTGGGGAAATACTTGCCGCTTGACAAGGCTGGGGCGTACGGCATACAGGAATGGATAGGCTATACGGGTGTGACAGGACTCAGCGGCAGTTATTTCAATGTGATGGGACTGCCTGTGCAGCGCATCTATGAAGCACTGAAAAAGATTTAAAAAGTGAAAATTATGGATTAAAATGTAAAAAAACGTGATTAAACTGCATTTTTTCAACTGAAAATTTGCACGGTAATTTTATAGTTGCTATATTTGCATCACACAACTAGTAATTTTAATCTATATTTATCATTTTCCTCGAAGGGGGCTCTATCTGTGAAGACGGGCCCCTTTTTTATTGTGCCTCTACAATGTTCTGATTAGTACAGGAAACCGAGCAGCCAGAGTGGAATGATGTTGTCCTTGCCTATCTCCGTGTTGTAGCGTGCATAGATGGTGTCGGGCTGATAGCGCTGCTTGGCAGTGGCATCGACAATGCGGAATTTCTGATCGCCATCAACAATGAAACACTGGTCGTGGCCTTGCTGGTTTACCTTATGGTCTTTCCAAAGGGCATTGACAAAGAATGTTTCCATCGCCGTCTGCTGGCTGACGCGAATGGGATAGATGGCGTAGAGAAGATTAGAGTTGTGGAGCATTATCTTCGACGGCTTCTTTGGAAATTCCTTGCCTACGGGATATATCATATTGAGCAGTCGCGCATCAGTAAGATACTTTATGTAGTTCATTACCGTTGCCCTGCTCGTCTCTATGTCGGCGGCGAGTTTTGAAATGTTGGGCGCCTTCGGTCCTTCCTCTGCCAACTGATAGAACAACTTCTTTATCTTCGTGAGATACTTCAGTTCTATCTGCTTCACAAGCAGTATGTCTACCTCAGTCATCATGTTCATTGTCTTCAGCAGGTTTTCCGAGTAGTTGCGGTGCTCTTGGAAGAACGGGTAGAAGCCATGGTGGATGTAGTCCTGGAAATAGCGGTTGGGCGAGACGTGCGGCAATATCTGCTTGATAATGCGTTCGTGATTGGAAAGTATTTCTTCGAGAGAATAAGGCTGGAAATTGTTGCCGGTAAGCAGGTTGAGGAATTCGCGGAAGGAGAAGCCGCGAAGATTGTAGGACTGCACAATCCCGTTGAGTTCGGGGTTTTCGTCCTTAAGGCGCATCACGCTGCTGCCGGTGAAGACAATGTGGAGTTCGGGGTGCTCGTCGTGACAGCGGCGCAGTTCTTTCGACCAGTCGGGCTGCTTGAACACCTGGTCGATGAGCAGCACGCGACCGCCAGTGTGGTAGAACTCATTGGCAAAGTCGGCAATGCCTCTCCCCTGAAAGTAGAAATTATTCATATTGACGTAGAGGCACTGGCGGTCTTCTATGTCAAAATTCTCCTTGGCGTACTGCAACAGGAAAGTAGTCTTGCCAACACCACGGGTACCCTTTATGCCAATAAGAGGGGCCGACCAGTCGATTTCGTCCATCAGTGTGCGCCGCACGGGAGCGTTTACATGCTCCACGAGATAGCGATGAGTGCGGAAGAAAGTCTCCATTGCAGGCTGTTTCATATCATTTCTTCGCTTAGATATGCTTTTGGTAACTGGCGGCAGTTATATTGTGATGCCATAATCTCTCCGTAGGCACCGGCAGAGCGTATTGCCAGCAGGTGGCCACGGCGGCAGGCATTGAGATCGATCTGTTTGGCAAAGACATCAGTCGACTCGCATATCGGTCCAACAACATCGTAGGTCTGAACAGGCTCATCGCTACTGATATTCTCTATTTTGTGGTAAGCCTGATAGAGGGCAGGGCGGATAAGGTCGGTAAATCCGGCATCGACAATGGCAAACTGTTTTACAGAACCCTGTTTTATGTAGAGTGTACGCGCGATGAGGCTGCCGCACTGAGCCACTACCGAACGTCCTAACTCAAAATGCAATGTCTGGTTGGGGCGCAATTTAAGTTTGCGGGCGTAGGTGGCAAAATAGTCGCGGAAGTTAGGAATCGGAACGCGGTTGGGATGCTGATAGTCTATGCCAAGACCGCCGCCGACGTTGATGTTCTCAACGATAATGCGGTGGCGCTCCAGTTCGTTCTGCAGTTCGTTGATGCGGTTGCAGAGAGCCTCGAAGTCGCCCATGTCGAGAATTTGGCTGCCGATATGGAAATGAAGTCCGACAAACTTTACGTTGGTCATGGCAGACATTCGCTCTATGACATTCATCATCTGGCTCATGTCAATGCCGAACTTGTTTTCAGCAAGTCCTGTTGTGATATTGGCATGGGTGTGAGCGCCTACGTTGGGATTGAGCCGCAGTGCAATGCGTGCTGTTTTATTCTGCTGGGCAGCCAATTCGTTGATTACCTCGAGTTCGGCAATGCTCTCCACATTGAAGCAGAAGATGTCATTTTTGAGCCCGAGCAGTATCTCCCAGTCGGATTTACCAACTCCTGCAAACACAATTTTTCCGGCAGGAAAGCCTGCCTTGAGAGCAGCCTCTATCTCGCCACCGCTGACACAGTCGGCACCAAGGCCTGCTTCGCGAATGATGCGCAGCAGCAGTGGATTGGCATTGGCTTTTACAGCATAGTGGACAAAGAAAGCATCATGGCTGCGAGTTTCAGCATTGATGGCGTTGAGCGTGTTGCGCAACAGCGTCGTGTCGTAATAGTAGAAAGGTGTCTGCAGCGACTGAAACTTCTCTATGGGAAATTTTCCTTTTGCCATTAAGCGTCGGATTTCTTGTTAAACAGTGTGTTGCTAAGAGACTGCAGTGCGCGGCGTTTGTCCTCTTCGCGAATGAGGAATGAAATATTGTAGTTGCTGCCGCCGTAACTCACCATGCGAACAGGGATATTCTTCAGGGCATCGAGAACAAGCGTCTCGAAACCAATGTTCGACCAGTCGAGGTCGCCGACAACGCAGATGATGCACATGCCGGTGTCTACAGTGACGGTGCCGTATTTTTTCAGTTCGTCGACAATATCTCCAAGGTGGGCGGAATTGTCGATACTCATCGAAACACCAACTTCGGAAGTACATACCATGTCGATAGGTGTCTGGTATGACTCAAAGATTTCAAACACTTTGCGCAGGAAACCCGTGGCAAGCAACATGCGGCTCGACTTTATCTTGATGGCGATGATGTTGTCTTTGGCAGCGACGGCCTTTATCTTTCCGTATTCCGTGTGATTGGATATCATGGTTCCCTCTGCATCCGGAGCCATGGTGTTGAGCAGTCTGACGGGGATGCCGGCATATTTTGCAGGCTGTACGCACGTGGGGTGGAGAATCTTTGCACCAAAATAGGCAAGTTCGGCGGCCTCTTCGAAATGCAGATGATGCACGGGCTCTGTGTGGTCCACTACGCGAGGATCGTTGTTGTGCATTCCGTCAATGTCTGTCCATATCTGTATCTCTTCTGCCGACAGTGCAGCACCGATAAGAGAGGCCGTATAGTCGGAGCCGCCGCGCTGTAGATTGTCCACTTCGCCGTAGGCGTTGCGACAGATGAAGCCCTGCGTGATATATACCTGCTGGTCTTTGTTCTTTTCCATAAGAGCGCAGAGTTTTTCCTTGATGTATGCAGGATCGGGCTCTGAATTCTTGTCGGTGCGCATGAAGTCGAGGGCATTGAGCAATACGGCGTTGATGCCTTGCTCGCGCATGTAGTTGACAACCATGTTGGTTGACATCATCTCGCCTTGGGCCACGATGCTCTTCTCTTCAAAAGAGGTGAAGAGTTCCTTGGTGAAGGAGCGGAGATAGTTCATCTCGCTTATAAGGAATTCGCGTGTCTTGGTCTTGTATTCGTCGGTAGTGTACAACTCATCGACATGCTGCATATATTTGCGCTCCAACTGGTTTATCACGTCGTTGGCACCCTCGGGGTTCTTCTTATAAAGATAATTGGAGATTTCAACCAGCGAATTTGTTGTGCCCGACATAGCAGAAAGCACTACAAAAACAGGCTGGCCTGACTTTGTCACCAAACGTGTCACTTCTTTCATGCGGTTCGGTGTACCCACCGACGTGCCGCCAAATTTCATTACCTTCATGGCTGTATGTATTTTCTTGTTCTTTATTTCATTTCCTGCTGGTTATATCGACAAGTCCTCTCTCACGCCGTAGCCGCTCTCGTGACTTTCCTCGGCAGAGGCTTCGTCGTTGAGCATCATTATCTTGTTATAGTCGTTGGTAATTTCCTCAAGCCGTCCGTCTATGCAGCGGTAGACGATGCCAGGATACTGGTCGAGCAGCGGTATGTTGTGCGTGGTCATAATGACTGAAGTGCCTGTCTGCGTGACGTGGCGCAGCAGTCCTACGATATTGCCTGCCGTCTCCGGATCGAGATTGCCTGTCGGTTCGTCGGCGACAATTACTTTTGGGCGGTTGAGTATTGCACGGGCAATGGCAATGCGCTGCTGTTCGCCGCCTGACAGTTCATGTGGGAAACGGTCGGCTTTGTCCTGCATTTCAACATCTTCCAGCACATCGCTGATGCGTGTTTCCATCTCATCCTTGTTGCGCCATCCGGTAGCCTTGAGCACAAACTTGAGATTGTCGTGTACGGTGCGGTCGCCAAGCAACTGGAAATCCTGGAAAATGATTCCCATCTGCCTGCGCAGTGCAGGAACATACTTGCGCTTCAGTCCGCGCAAGTCATGGTTGAGCACAAAGGCATTGTCGCCTTCGTTGACATCAAGTTCAAAGTATATGGTCTTGAGCAGCGAACTCTTGCCGGAGCCTACGCGTCCGATGATATAGATGAATTCTCCTTCGTCGACATGGAAGTTGACGTTTTCCAGAACGAGGTTGTCGTTCTCCTGATAGATGTTGACGTTTTTATAGTCGATAAGCATGGTTGACGATTTTCGCTGAGTTTGGTGGTTATTTCATTTTGCCTGCAGCCTTTGCCTCGCGCCTCTGTTTGTCCCAGTTTGGGTCGTGGCGTTTCTGCAGTTCTGCCGCAACGTCTTCTATATGTACATTCTTGGCGCTGAGCATTACCATGAGATGATAGAGCAGGTCGCTGGCTTCGTAGATAAGTTTTCCGTTGTCGCCACCCACGGCTTCTATCACTGTCTCGAGTGCTTCTTCGCCCACTTTCTGTGATATCTTGTTAATGCCGCTGCTGAAGAGTTTCGTGGTGTATGAGCCTTCGGGCATTTCTTCTTTTCTGCGGTTGATGAAATCCTGCAGTTCGGAGAGGAAAAGCATCGGATTGGCAGCATTTTCTTCGCCCCAGCATGTGTCGGTGCCTTTGTGGCATATCGGCCCAACAGGGTTGACTCTGACCAGAAGAGTGTCGTTGTCGCAGTCTGCCTTGATGTCTACAAGATTAAGGTAGTGGCCGCTGGTTTCTCCTTTTGTCCACAGCGTCTGACGCGTGCGGCTCCAGAAGGTGACATGTCCTGTGTCGACGGTTTTGCGATAGGCTTCTTCGTTCATAAAGCCCAGCATAAGTACCTGTCGTGTTTTTGCGTCTTGTATGATTGCAGGCACAAGCCCGTTCATTTTTTCAAAATCTATTGTCATAGGCGTATGTTGATACCTTCCTGTCTGAGGTATTGTTTAAGTTGCGGAATGGGAATTTCTCCGAAATGGAAGACACTGGCAGCCAAGGCGGCATCGGCATGGCCGTGGATAAAGGCATCGCGGAAGTGTTCGCGCTGCCCGGCACCGCCACTGGCTATTATAGGAATGGAGAGAGAATCGGAGAGACGGCGCAGGGCTGCATTTGCATAGCCATGTTTCACCCCGTCGTGGTTCATTGATGTAAAAAGAATTTCTCCGGCACCACGCTCTTGCGCTTCACGGGCCCAGTCGAACAGTGTGCGTTCCGTGCGTTCGCGTCCGCCTTTCAGATAGCAGTGCCAGCCAGTCTCTTCGTCGGCTGACGCTGTGCTGGCATCAGCACTGGTGTCGGTATCAAGCCGTGCGTCAATAGCCACCACGCATACCTGTGAGCCGAAATGGCTTGCTATCTCGTCAATCAGTCCTGGCCGACGAATTGCAGCAGAATTTATGCTCACCTTGTCAGCGCCGGCATACAGCAAACGCTCCACATCAGAAAGTTCGTTAATGCCGCCGCCGACGGTAAAAGGTATGTTTATTTCCTCTGCCACGCGTGTCACCATGTCGGTAAAGGTTTTCCTCTCTTCAAATGATGCCGTGATGTCGAGAAACACCAATTCGTCTGCACCCTGTGCAGAGTAGGCCTTGGCCAGTGCCACGGGATCGCCGGCGGAACGGAGATTGACGAAGTTTGTGCCTTTGACGGTCTCGCCATTCTTAACATCCAGACATGGTATGATGCGTTTTGCCAGTGACATTATTGCTTATTTTGTAGATGAGAGAGTTTTTATTAGTTGTTCCAAGTCTATTCTTCCCTCGTAGAAGGCTTTGCCAAATACGACGGCAGGCACTCCGGCAGCATTGAGTTGCATGATGTCGTCGGCCGACGACACTCCGCCGCTGGCAATGAGGTGTATGGAAGGATAGGCTTGCATAATGGAGCGATAGAGCGACAGCGCAGGACCGGCCAGCGTGCCGTCTTTGGATATATCGGTGCATAGAACCTGCGTCACGCCTGCATCAAGATAGTGGCGCAAGAACGGGAGAAGGTCCTCGGCAGAGTCTTCTTTCCAGCCGTTGATACTGATTTTCCCGTCGCGTACGTCAGCGCCGAGAATAAGCCTGTCAGCACCGTATTTCTCTATCCACGCGAGGAACAAATCCGGGTTTGTCACGGCAACGGAGCCGACAGTGACTTTGTGGGCGCCACAGGCAAAAGCCGTCTCAATGTCGGCGTCGCTTTTTATGCCTCCGCCAAAGTCGACAACGAGCGAAGTGGACGACGTTATGCTTTTGAGCACCTCGACATTGACAATGTGGCGAGCCTTTGCACCATCCAGGTCTACAACATGAAGTCTGCTGCATCCTGCTTTCTCAAAGCGCTGCGCCATCTCAGCAGGAGAGTCGCTATATACGGTTTTCTGCTGATAGTCGCCTTTGGTGAGTCGCACGCACTGGCCGTTGATGATGTCTATGGCAGGTATGAGTTCTATCACTTTCTCGGAATGTATGTCGTTAACTTTAGTTCTTTCTTGCTATGGCTTGCTGTCCAGTTCCAGGAAGTTGCGCAGTATCCGTTCTCCCACGTCGCCGCTCTTTTCCGGATGAAACTGGCAAGCATAGAAGTTGTCGCGCTGCAGGGCTGCAGAGTATTGAAGTATGTGGTTGGCTGCGGCAGCAGTGTGCTGGCACAACGGTACATAGAAACTATGTACGAAATACACGTATGGTGCTGTAGCCTCGTCGTGCTGCGGCAGATTGTCGAACAGAGGACCTTTTGCGTCGGTTATGCTGTTCCATCCCATGCACGGCACTTTGTCTTCGTGGCGCACAGGCGAGAAACGCTTTACCTCGGCATCAAAAACGCCAATGCAGTCGACATCACCTTCTTCCGAATGTCTGCATAGCAGTTGCTGGCCGATGCATATTCCCAGCACAGGCTGTCGCAGGCTTTTTATCAGCACGTCCAGTCCGCGCTGCCGCAGATATTCCATGGCTCCGCTTGCTTCGCCCTGGCCGGGAAAGACGATGCGGTCGGCACGTTTCAGTTGCTCGGCATCGTCAGTAAGCAGAGGCTCCACGCCAAGACGGCGCAGGGCACAGTCTACGGAGAAGATATTTCCTGCATTGTATTTTATAATGGCAACGTTCATTATTCTTCTTGCGCGTGTTAACTGAAGATGATGGTCTTGTTCTTGTATGTCAAAATCTTTCGCTGGATATGCTTCGACACGGCATGCGACAGCACAATCTTCTCAAGGTCCTTGCCTTTCAGCACAAGGCTGTCGGGCGTGTCTTTATGAGTGATGCGCGTAACGTCTTGTTCTATTATCGGCCCAGCGTCGAGTTCTGCCGTGACATAGTGGCTTGTGGCGCCGATAATCTTTACGCCTCTTTCCCAAGCCTGATGGTACGGTTTTGCACCTACGAAGGCTGGAAGGAAAGAGTGGTGGATGTTGATAATATGATTTGGGAACGATGCTATCATTTCATCGCTTATTATCTGCATGTATCTTGCCAGCACTATAAACGTCACTTCCTCCCTGCGCAGCAGTTCCATCTCTGCTGCTTCCACTTCTGCCTTGTTGGAATGGTCTTTATTGATAGACCACACGTAATATGGTATGGAGAATTGCTCTGCCACGTAGCGCAGATCCTCATGGTTTGACACTATGCACGGTATGTCGACATCCCATTCGCCTGCTTTCCATCGGGCCAGAAGGTCATAGAGACAGTGGCTCATCTTGCTGACAAAGATGGCCATGCGCGGCCTGCGGTCACTGAAGTACAGGTTGCAGACCATTTGGTAGCGCTTGGAGTAGAGCGTGCTGATGTATTCGAGAATCTTGTCGCGGGGAATGAGGAAAGTCTCCAGTTCCCACTCAATGCGCATGAAGAACATGCCGTCTTGCTTGTCGACATACTGGTCTAAGTATACAATATTTCCCTGATTGTCGGTGATGAATCTTGTCACCTCAGAAATAATGCCCTGCTGGTCTGGACAGTGTAACAGTAGTATTGCTGTTGGCTTCTTCATATCGTATGAAAATCTTTTTACCCCTATATATATATATTAATAAAAGGTGTTGTAATCCTCAACTTCCACCTGGTTTTTCTGCGTCGGCACAGCGCAGGATAATACTTGTTGCGCCGATAGTGAACAGCGTGCCGTCGTCGATGACGCGGCGCTCGCGCTGTCCTATCTCCACGTTGTCAACAAAGGTTCCCGTGTTGCTGTTGTTGTCACTAAGGGTGTATCGCAGTTTTCCTTGCTTGTCACGTCCCACGGTGAGTGTGCAGTGGTTGAGGTCGACGCTTGGGTCGACGGTTTCAAAGGCACAGTTTATGGGATTGCCTTTCTGATAGCGGCCTATAATGTTGTCGCCCATCTGCAGTGGCAGTTCCTGTTTGAAATGGAAGACATTCTCTATTACAACAATGCTGCCATAGTCTGACTGCAGTGTAGAGAGTTGTGCGTTGAGCGTCTTGTTCTCCTGTCGCTGTGTGTCGCGTAGTTTTGCAACTCCTATGCGTATGCCAAACTGCTTGCCACATTCGGTGCACTGGAAGACAAGCGACTGACCAGACTCATACTTGGTCTCGTCGAACGTAATATAGTTATCACACTTGGGACATCTTACACGCTTCATCCTTCAGCAGTTCGTTTATACACCCAAGCCTCATAGAACGGCTCGTCCAAACGCTTGTTATGAAGTTCCATGTATGCCTCCGACTCTGTATTGAAGTGGCCGTAAGTTACGCGCACCACGTTATTGTGAACGTAGATTTCTACATCCTTATAGCCCTTGGCCTGTAGTATGCGTACAAATTCCTCGGCATTTTTCATCTTCACCTGACTTGCCAATACCAGGCAGTACTCTATGCGTGGCTCGGCTGGTGCAGTGTCGGCTGCTTTTTCTTCTGCTAAAGCCTTTTCCTCTACGGCAGGCTTCTCAGTGATGGCTTCTGCCTGCTGTTTTTCCTGCATGGCCTGAGGCTTGTCTGCAGGCTTCGCAATGTTGGTGTCGCTTGGCAGTAACTTTAGCAGCGTATTGTTGCGTAGAGAACTCATGGCCTGCGTGTCCAGATTGCTGTTTACTATCGGTGTCGACAGCATGAAGAACAAGGCAACGGCGGCGGCCACGGCTACGGCATTGCGTATCCATGACATCCGTATGCTTATAGTGTCTGCCTCTCTGTCGTCATTGTCTGTGTCTACCACTTCGATGAGCGAAGTAGCGGTTTCCTCTGTCTTTGCTGGTATCGCCACATCCTTCACAGTTTCCTCATGTAAGGTCTTGCATTGCATGCCGAGCGGCTTGAATTCAAATGTGCTCAGCCCGTAAAGCGAAGGGGAGAGCAGTCCTGATTCGCATGGCTCAAATGTCAGGTGGTTGTCGCCGTTTTGCGACAGTGTGCCGATATTATTGAATGTGTAGAAGCCCTCGCTTGTTATAGTATTGAGCACTTCTTCTACGTCGTGCTCAATGCGTCTGATGGCCTCCGGATAACTGATGTCGTAGGCCTCAATGTAGGATTGGGCTAAAAGTGAGTCGTTGTGATTGAGTTGTGCATTAAAGCCAAGTGTGCGCATTGGCGGAATGAAAGTCATGTCGGCTTCGTCATAACGTGCTGAAACTGTGTGCGCTACGAAGCCTCCGAGCAGAGGAACTACAACGCAATCGTTGCTGAGCAACAATACTTCCAGATGTCTTGCCAATTCAATCACGGATGCAAAATTACGCCTTTTTTTCATATCAGCAAATAAAAAAGGCTCTAAAAATCCTACAAAATAAAAAAATATTTTCACGTTTAAGATTATAATTGTTATTTTTGCACGCGATTTATAAGACAAGATATAATGGAATACATTAAGACATCTATCGAGGGTGTTTATATCATTGAGCCCCGTGTTTTCAATGATGCCCGCGGCTATTTCATGGAAGCATGGAAGCAGGCTGAGTTTAACGAGAAAGTCTATCCCGTTAGTTTTGTGCAAGATAACGAGTCGAAGTCATCCTACGGAGTGCTGCGCGGACTGCACTATCAGCGCGGCGCTGATTCGCAGGCCAAACTGGTGCGTGTCATCAAGGGCCGCGTTGTTGACGTGGCTGTCGACATTCGTCGTTCGAGCGCTACATTCGGCCAGCATGTCATGGTGGAACTTAGCGACGAGAACAAGCGCCAACTCTTCATTCCGCGCGGTTTTGCCCATGGCTTCCTCGTGTTGAGCGATGAGGCAATATTCACGTACAAAGTTGACAACGCATACGCGCCTCAGAGCGATGCTGGCATCCGATGGGACGACCCTGCGCTTGGTATTGAGTGGCCAATTAGCCTCGATAAAGTGCTTACAAGCGAGAAAGACCTGCGCCATCCCTATCTGAAGGATGCCGAGGTGTTTGAATAATTAAACTAAATTTTCGGGCTATGAATATAGCAATAGTAGGAACAGGATATGTTGGCCTGGTCTCAGGCACGTGTTTTGCCGAGACAGGAGCCAATGTGACATGTATCGACGTAGACCAGTCCAAGATTGATAAGTTACAGAACGGCGAGATACCAATCTACGAGCCAGGACTTGACGAACTGGTGAAGAAGAATGTTGCTGCAGGGCGCCTGAAGTTCGGCACCGACCTTGCCAGTGTGCTGAACGATGTAGAGATTGTCTTCTCGGCTGTAGGAACGCCACCCGACGAAGACGGCTCTGCCGACTTGAAATATGTATTGCAGGTGGCACACACCATAGGCAAACATCTTAACCGCTATGTTGTTGTGGTGACAAAGTCAACCGTACCCGTAGGCACTGCCCGTAAGGTGCGTGCAGCCATCGAGGAGGAACTCCGACTGCGTGGTGTTGACCAGGAATTCGACGTTGCCTCCAATCCGGAGTTTCTCAAGGAGGGCAACGCCATCAAGGACTTTATGTCGCCCGACCGTGTTGTGGTAGGAGTGGAGAGCGAGCATGCCAAGAAGGTGCTTACCAAACTCTACAAGCCATTCCTTATTAATAACTTCCGCGTTATCTTCATGGATATTCCATCGGCAGAGATGACTAAATACGCAGCCAACTCGATGCTGGCTACGCGTATCTCGTTTATGAACGACATTGCAAATCTCTGCGAGCGCGTTGGGGCAGACGTCAACATGGTGCGCGCCGGAATAGGAGCCGACAGCCGCATTGGCCGCAAGTTCCTGTATGCCGGTTGCGGCTATGGCGGCAGTTGCTTCCCTAAGGACGTGAAGGCACTGATAAAGACGGCCGACCAGCAGGGCTATTCGATGGAGGTGCTAAAGGCTGTGGAGAGAGTCAACGAGCGTCAGAAGTCGGTGGTATTCCATAAACTGCAGCGTGCCTACGCCGGTGAGTCGCTGAAAGGCAAGACCATAGCCTTGTGGGGACTGTCCTTTAAGCCCGAGACCGACGACATGCGTGAGAGTACGGCTCTGGTAGTAATCAAATTGCTTCTTGAGGCAGGCTGCACAGTGCGTGCCTACGATCCGATAGCCATGAAGGAATGTCAGCGCCGTATAGGCGATAGCATCGTCTATTGCCGCGACATGTACGATGCCGTGCTTGACGCCGATGCCCTGCTGCTACTCACCGAATGGAAGGAGTTCCGGCTGCCCACATGGGGCGTCATAAAGAAAGCCATGCGCCGTCCGCTTGTTATCGACGGCCGCAATATCTTCGACACCGAAGAACTTGATGAGAACGGCTTTGAATACCACTGCATAGGTAAATAATGATGAGAAAAGTTGACATAGTCCTGCTGACAACGGCATTCTTCCTGCTTGCATGCTTCGGCTGCAGCAAGAAGCCTGCACCTGCTGAATCAAAAGATGAAAGCAAGACGGCAAAGCAGTTGCTGCAGGGAGTATGGATAGACGAGGAGACAGAGACCGTGGCTTTCAAGATGCAGGGTGACACTGTCTACTATCCCGACACCGCCAGCATGCCTGCCGTATTCCGCGTTGTCGACGACACGCTGCATATTGGCACCACAGGATATGCCATAGTGAAGCAGACCGCCAATGTCTTCTGGATGAAAAACTCAAACGGCGATGTAGTACGCCTTGTGAAGAGCACCAATCCCGACGATGCCGAGGCGTTCAGCGAGCGCAAGACGCCCAACGTGCTTCTTGTCACCGAGGTAACGAAGCGCGACACCGTGGTAATGGCCGATGGTATACGCTATCACCTCTATGTGGCAATCAATCCGACTAAGCACAAAGTTATGCGCTCACAAATGAATGCCGACGGGCTGCAAGTGGCCAATGCCTACTACGACAACATTATCCACGTCAGTGTTTTTCAGGGAGCCACGCGCCTCTATTCCAGCAATTTCCGTAAGCAGATGTTTGTCGGCAGTGTTCCCGGGGATTTTCTCTCACAGTCTATTCTCAGCGACATAGAGTTCGATCATGTGGACGGGAAAGGTTTCCATTTTCTTGCCAATCTCTGCATTCCCGATGCCGCCAGTTGCTATCAGGTTGCCACTCTCATTTCGCGCAAAGGCATGCTGACCATTGGCGATGAGGCAAACTGAAGCAAATCACAGTTATTATGAAAGTCACACTGTTGCAGACCGATGTGTCGTGGAAGTCGCCGCGTCAGAACATAGCCAATGCCGAAAGCCTTATGGCTGGCCAGCCTGATGCCGACGTCTATGTGCTCCCTGAGATGTGGAGCACCGGATTTCTGATGCGTCCTGACGGATTTGTCGGCAGTGAGGATACCGACGAGGCCCTGGCGTGGATGCGCTCTGTGGCCGTGTGCCGGAGTTGTGCCGTCTGCGGCAGTCTGTCGGTGCGTGTTGGCGATGGCAGTTTTCGCAACCGCCACTACTTTATCGACGGCAGGAGCCATGCCGTGCACTTCTACGACAAGTGCCACCTCTTCTCGCATGGCGGCGAGGATGTCTGCTATACGGCAGGAACGGAGCACACCGTGGTAGACTACTGCGGCATGCGACTGCTGCTGCTCACGTGCTACGACCTGCGCTTCCCGTGTTGGAGCAGATACACAGCGGCTCTGCAGTACGACACGATACTGATAGTGGCCAACTGGCCACGTGCGCGGCAGCAGGCCTGGCAGGTGCTGGCCCAGGCGCGGGCTATAGAAAACCAGTGCTACGTGGTGGCTGTAAACAGAGTGGGCGAGGGCGGTGGCTCGCACTATGTGGGCGGCAGTTGCGTGGTGTCGCCACAAGGTGAACTGCTGTTGCAGTGTGACGAAAAGCAACAGTTGGCTACTGCTGAGATATTTCCGGAAGAGGTGAAAAAATATCGCGAAGGCTTCAACGTATTGGCCAATCGCGATATTCTCTGACTTTATTCGCTTGCTGATTTCTTTTCTCTCTACTTTCTTATTATTTCCACCTGCCCGTCTTGCCTGAGGCGTATGATGCTCGACGGCTGATGAGGCTTGTGCTCCTGCCTGCGGCTCCAGCAGACATAGTCGACAGCATCCAGTATCTTTTGGTCGATATCCCTGTAGTTCTGGGCTGCAGGCTGTCCGCTGATGTTTGCTGAGGTGCTGACCAGAGCCTTCTGGAAACGGTAGCACAACTCTTTAGAGAAGGGCTCGTCGGTGATGCGTATTCCCACGCTGCCGTCTTCGGCCACCAGATTGGTTGCCAGGTTGACTGCTCCGTCGAGTATGAGTGTGGTAGGGCGGTCGGTGCAGTCTATCAGTTGCCATGCCACGTCGGGCACGTTTCTGACGTAGCGCTGCAGGCGTGCATCGGAATCTACAAGGCATATCAGTGCCTTCGAGTCGTCGCGCTGCTTTATCTCAAACACTCTTTTCACCGCCTCCTCGTTTGTTGCGTCGCATCCTATGCCCCATACCGTGTCCGTAGGATAGAGTATCACTCCTCCACGGCGCAGCACGTCGACGGCATTCCTGATATCTTCTTCGCGTGTCATTGTTAGTCGGAAGTAATAGTCGATAATTGAAGGCTATATCAGTTGCATTCCCAGTCTGCGACATTCCTGTCTCATCTCGTCGGGCCATATCGAAGCCTGTATCTCTCCAATGTGTCCCTTGTGCAGCAGCACCATGCAGAGTCTGCTCTGTCCGATACCGCCGCCGATGCTCAGTGGCAGTTCGCCACGCAGCAACTTCTGGTGGAAGAAGAGTTGGCGGCGCTCCTCCATGTGCTCAGTCTGCAGTTGAAGCAACAGGCTCTGCTCGTCGACTCGTATGCCCATTGACGACAGTTCGAACGAACGTCCGAGCACGGGGTACCATATCAGGATGTCGCCGTTCAGGCCTCGCTGGCCGTTTTCGCCCATCGTACTCCAGTCGTCGTAGTCGGGGGCACGGCCGTCGTGTTTCTCTCCGTTGGCAAGTTTTCCTCCGATACCTATTATAAATACAGCGCCAAATTCTTTGCAGATGGCATCCTCACGTTCCTTGGCCGTCATGTCGGGATATCGCTTCAGCAGATCCTCACTGTGTATGAAGTGTATCTTTTCCGGCAGAAACGGTTGCAGTTGTGGATATGTCTCGCAAGTAAGATATTCCGTTCGCCTGATTGCGGCATAAATTCGTTCCACTACCGACTTCAGGTAGGCCACGCTTCGCTCTTCGCGTGTTATCACTGCCTCCCAGTCCCACTGGTCTACGTAGAGCGAGTGAAGATTGTCCAGTTCCTCGTCGGCGCGTATGGCATTCATGTCGGTGTATATGCCATAGCCGGGCTCAATGTTGTATTCGGCAAGAGTGAGCCGCTTCCACTTGGCAAGCGAATGGACGACTTCGGCACGCGCGTCGCCAAGGTCCTTAATGGGGAAACTCACGGCACGTTCCACTCCGTTGAGGTCGTCGTTGATGCCAAGTCCCTGGAGAACGAAGAGGGGAGCCGTGACACGGCGCAGTCTCAGTTCGGTAGAAAGGTTCTGCTGGAAGAAGTCCTTGATGAGTTTTATGCCCTGCTCGGTCTGTTTTGTGTCGAGCAGCGGCTTATAGTCGATTGGTTTTATCAGATGTCCCATGTCTTTTTTGAATTTCGCATGCAAAGGTATGTAATTACTTTCTAATTGCAATGAAAAATGCTCATGTTTTTTACAAAATGCCATCATTTTTTTTGTTTTAACGTCAACTTGTATAGTTTTCTCTGCGTGTGTTTTGAAATTTATGAGAACAGCAGACGTCTGTATCTGTGGCTTTTGGAAATTTCTTTATTTTATTTTCTTTGTCGGTGAGCAATTTAAAAATTATCTGTAATTTTGCACCTGAACATCGCGCGAGTGTTTACAAAAATTTTAGCAGTGTTTACAAAAATTTTAGCAGTGTTTACGAAAATAAAAACAGCGCTGGCAAAAATTAAAACAGTGTTTTTGAAAATTAAAACAGCGCTGGCAAAAATTAAAACAGTGTTTT
>CALFIY010000016.1 GCA_937877595.1 uncultured Prevotella sp. | reverse complement strand
GCCGAACACCGTTGTGCGGCAGGAATGCCGCACCTCCTACTTGGACGCTGCAAAGGTACACTTTTTTGATGAAAAACGAGAAGTGAAAAACGAGAAATGCCGTGATGTTAGTGTTTTTTAACAGCTATGCACGGCATTCTATGGTGTTTTCAATTCATTGCTATCATTTGATGATTGCCTGTTCCACGAAAATCTTTTTCAGGGCGATGACCGAGCGCTCAACCTGATCGGTGGTGTGGGTGGCCATCAATGCATAGCGCACCAACGTGTCCTGCGGGGCGCAGGCTGGTGGAATAACAGGATTGATGAATACGCCGGCATCGAAAGCCAGGGCCGTAACGAGGAACGTCTTGTCAACATCGCGTACGTAAAGCGGAATGATGGGACTCTCGGTGTCTCCGATTTCGAAGTCCTCCTCGCGGAAGCGTTTCAAAGCGTAGTTAGTCACCTTCCACAGGTTTTCTATACGCTGGGGCTCTTCCTGAATAATGTGCAGAGCCTCCATGGCAGCGGCAGTAGCTGCGGGGGTGTTGGAAGCTGAAAAAATGTATGTGCGGCACGTGTGGCGAAGCCAGTTGATGGTGTCGGCATCGGCAGCAATGAAGCCACCAATGGAAGCCAGCGACTTCGAGAAGGTGCCCATAATAAGGTCGATATCGTCGGTCAGTCCGAAGTGGTCGCAGACACCGCGTCCTTGACGCCCAAAGACGCCAATGCCGTGAGCCTCGTCCACCATGACCGAGCAGTTGTATTTCTTCTTCAACTCTACTATCTGAGGAAGCTTGGCCAGGTCGCCCTCCATGGAGAAAACTCCATCGACCACAATGAGCTTCACGGCTTCGCGGGGCAGGTGCTGCAGCACACGCTCCAAGTCTTCCATATCGTTGTGCTTATAGTGTAACTGTCTGGCAAAGGCCAGGCGACGTCCGTCGACAATCGAGGCGTGATCGCGGTCATCGCAGATGACATAGTCATCCTTGCTAAGCAGGGCCGGAATCACGCCTTGGTTGACGCTGAAACCTGTAGAGAAGCACAGGCAATCGTCCTTGCCTACGAATTTGGCTATCTCTTTCTCTAACTGTACATGCAAGTCTAAAGTGCCGTTTAGGAAACGACTGCCGGCGCAACCAGTGCCGTATTTGTCGAGTGCCTCTTTTGCCTTGTCTACAATACGCTGGTCGCCAGTCAGACCGGTGTAAGCATTGGAACCGAACATAAGCACCTTATGGCCTCCCATTTCAACCTCGGTACCCTGCTTGCCAGTGATGGCGCGGAAGTAGGGATAAATGCCTTTTGCTATGGCTTCCTGCGGTCTGCGATACGATTTGTATCTCTCTTGTAATTGTCCCATAATGACTTTTATAGGTGTTTTCGTTTTTTTACAGGCTGCAAAGTTACACAAAAATATTCAATTCTTGCTCTTTTTTCCTAAAAATGTTTGTTTTTAGTTATTTAATTAGCTTTTTAGCGTGTTTTTCAACCTAATTTTGTACTTTTGCACTCATGAAAGCAAACAAGAAGCAAATTGTTTTCGTGGTTAACCCCATCTCGGGCACAAGCTCGAAGAAAATGTTCGACAGTATTGTGGAAAAAACGCTTGACAGGGCTGTTTGTGACTGGCGCATAGTGCGCACTGAACGCGCCGGCCATGCTGCCGAGATAGCATCGCAATGCGTGGCTGAAGGGGTAGATGTCTGTGTGGCTGTAGGGGGCGATGGTACCGTGAACGAGGTGGCGCGCTCGCTGGTGGACAGTGACACGGCACTGGGCATTGTGCCGTGCGGATCGGGCAACGGACTAGCTCGCCACCTCTGCCTGCCCATGAGCGTGAAGAAGGCTGTCCGGCTGATAGGACAGTTCCAGATAGATAATTTCGATTACGGGCTCATTAACGACCATCCCTTCTTCTGTACCTGCGGCATGGGCTTCGATGCCTTTGTGTCGCTGAGATTTTCGCAGTCGGGCAGCCGCGGACTGGTAACCTATGCCAAGATGGTGCTGTCAGAGGGCATGCGTTACAAGCCAGACAGCTATGAGCTGATAGTGGAAGATCAAGACGGTGTTACTCGCCACTACGAGGCCTTTCTTGTGGCTTGTGCCAATGCTTCCCAGTATGGCAACAATACCTATATAGCCCCTGAGGCTTCCATGCAGGATGGTCTGTTGGACGTCATCATCGTTGAGCCGTTCAAGCTTTTAGGTGGGCCAAAGCTACTCATGGATCTCTTCACCCGCACCGTAAAGAGCAATCATCATGTGATTCATTTCAAGGCCAGGAAACTACACGTGCACCGCTCGAAGGAGGCTGCTGTACACTTTGACGGCGATCCGATGGTGATGGGTACTGACATTGACATAGAACTGAAGCCAGCCGGCCTGAAGGCTATAGTCAATCCCAAGTTGGTGGAGGATAAAGCTCGGCCCATCTCTTTTTTCAATATGCTGAACAAGATTAACAGCAGGAAGAGAACTGTGACGGACTATTAACGCGCGTACATAATTATTATAATAGCTACTGACAAGCTGAAAGAAGTATTTCCTATCACGATGACGTGGCAGTTAATAGTAGTAACGTTTTGCCTGACATTGGCTGTGGCCTATGCTGCCCGATGTCTGCTGCAGGTGTTCCGCCAGAAGGAAGACCCTTGCGCTGATTGTGTGGGGTGTGTCTTGAAGCAGCAGAAACATAAAAATAGGGGTTGCAAGGAAAAAAAACAGGTCGAAAAATTTGGAGGATAGAAAAAAACATCGTACCTTTGCAATCGCTAAGCAAAACTGGTGCCTTGGATGAGTGGCTTAGTCAACGGTCTGCAAAACCGTCTACAGCAGTTCGAATCTGCTAGGCACCTCAAAGCAAAAGAAAGAAAAGAGAACTCCGGAGAGTTCTCTTTTTCTATATTGCCTTGTCAAGTATTTCGATGCCTTTTGTGGTGCAAAATCCGCGCAGCGACACAAAGAGCATATTGAGATACAGTTCTTTTATCGGGTATTTTTCGTACAGGTGCATTTCCATCATGTATTTTCCGAGGGCGTCAAACATAAAGGAAACGATATTGTAGTTAACGTCGGGACGGAAGTAGCCCTCATCCACGCCACGCTGCATGAAATTGAAAAACTGTTGTTTCCTGCTTTCCTTGTCCTGGTCCAAAGACTTCAAAATTCGCGGGTATTTTTCAATATCAGAGTAAAAAACAGGATTAACCCTGCTTATACGCTCAATATTGATGCGATACATCTCAAGTATAATCTCCATTACGTTTGACTTGCCGCTTGCAGCAGTCTCAAGACGGTTTCTGTGTTTCTGTTGAAAAAAGCGAATTCCTTCCTGAAGCAGCGACTCCTTGTCATCATAGATTTCATAGAGCGTACGCTTTGAGATGCTGAGCGCCGTTGCTATGTCGTCCATCTTCACCGCCTTTATGCCGTGCTCCGTAAACAACGGCATGGCAGTCTGCAATATACGCATCTTCAGAGATGCCCTGTATGCTGATGTTTCCTTTACTTCCTGCATTATAAGCCGCATTGGTTTGCGAGGGCAAAAATACAAAAAAATTGGCAACACGCACTTTCTAAAAAGAAAAAACTGCGCGCGTCCCGTCAAAATGACTTTCCAAGGGAAAAAATATATTTTAGAAAATATCGTTTTCTGTCTGTTTTTTGTAAATTTGCCGGCAAATTTTCGAGAGCAGACTAAAACTTCCAACATACAACAAATCAGCAGAACTTATGGTAAAGATATCCAAAGAGGCCGCACTGGCCTACCACGAGGCAGGACGCCCGGGAAAAATAGAAGTTAAGCCGACAAAGGCATATCGCACACAGACGGATCTCTCGCTGGCGTATTCGCCTGGAGTAGCCTATCCCTGTCTGGAAATACAGCAGAACCCCGACGACGCATACCGCTACACCGACAAGGGCAATCTTGTGGCTGTTATCTCCAACGGCACCGCCGTTCTCGGACTTGGCGACATTGGCGCCATGAGCGGCAAGCCTGTCATGGAAGGCAAGGGGCTACTCTTCAAGATATACGGCGGCATTGACGTATTCGACATAGAAGTCAACGAGAAAGATCCTGAGAAGTTCTGCGAAGCAGTGGAAAAGATAGCGCCTACGTTTGGCGGTATCAACCTTGAGGACATCAAGGCGCCGGAGTGTTTCTACATTGAGGAACGCCTGAAACGTACGCTCGACATACCCGTAATGCACGACGACCAGCATGGCACCGCCATCATTTCTGCTGCGGGATTGAAGAATGCGCTGGAAGTATGTGGCAAAGACATTGCCAAGGTTCAGATTGTGGTTAATGGCGCTGGTGCTGCCGCTATTTCGTGTACAAAACTTTACATGGCACTTGGAGCACGAAAGGAAAACATTCTGATGCTCGACTCTAAAGGAGTCATAACAAGCGACCGCTCCGGGCTTAATGAGCAGAAGCGCTTCTTTGCCACCGACCGCAAAGACGTACATACGCTTGCCGAAGCCGTCAACGGAGCCGACGTCTTCGTGGGATTGTCGAAAGGCAACGTGCTCACCAAGGAGATGGTGAAGACAATGGCCAAGGACCCGATAATCTTTGCCTTGGCAAATCCCGTACCTGAAATTTCATACGAGGATGCCATGGAGGCCCGCCCCGACACTCTGATGTCTACCGGACGCACCGACTATCCAAACCAGATAAACAACGTAATTGGTTTCCCGTATATTTTCCGTGGCGCACTTGACGTCAACGCCACTGCCATCAACGAGGAGATGAAGATGGCTGCTGTGCTCGCCATTGCCGAACTGGCCAAGCAGCCCGTCCCCGATGTAGTGAACGATGTCTACAAGGTCAACAACCTTACCTTTGGTCGCAATTACTTTATTCCAAAGCCCGTAGATCCACGCCTTATCACCGAGGTTTCGGCAGCAGTAGCCAAGGCTGCCATTGACAGCGGCGTGGCTCGCAAGTCGATAGACAACTGGGATGAATACAAGCGTTCGCTCAGCGTCCTGTTAGGACAGGAAACGAAACTAACCCAGAAACTCTACGCCACAGCAGCGGCCCATCCGCAGCGCGTCGTTTTTGCAGAGGCCATCCACCCCACTATGCTCAAGGCAGCCGTACAGGCCAAGGCCGAAGGCATTTGCCAGCCCATCCTCCTTGGCAACGACGAGGTAATAGAGCGCATGGCGCGCGAGTTGGAACTAAACATGGACGGCATAGAGATAGTAAATCTGCGCCATCCTTCGGAGCAGGAGCGGCGCGAGCGCTATGCCAGAATTCTAACAGAGAAGAGGCAGCGCGAAGGCTATACATTCCAGGAAGCCAACGACAAGATGTTCGAGCGCAACTATTTCGGAATGATGATGGTTGAGACTGGCGAGGCCGACGCTTTCATCACCGGTCTGTACACTAAGTATTCCAACACGATAAAGGTTGTCAATGAGGTTATTGGCATCCGCCAGGAATACAAACACTTCGGTGCGATGCACATCATCAATTCTGCACGCGGCACTCTGTACATTGCCGACACTCTGGTGAATGAAAATCCCGATACCGACACACTTGTCGACATTGCGCGGCTTGCATCCAGGGCTGTAACGTTCTTCAACGAGACTCCTGTGATTTCAATGGTAAGCCACTCCAACTTCGGCAGTTCTCAGAGCGATGGTGCGCATAAGGTGAAGGCTGCCGTAAAACAGTTGCAGGCAGAATTTCCCGACCTGGCCATCGACGGCGAAATGCAGATAGGTTTTGCTCTTGACCGCGAACTGCGCGACGAGCAGTATCCGTTTACACGTCTCAATGGCAAGGATGTCAACACTCTCGTTTTCCCAAATCTCACATCTGCGCGCTCCAGTTACAAGATGTTGCAGATGCTTAATTCCGACGTAGAGATTATCGGCCCGATACAGATTGGCCTCAACAAGCCAATCCACTTTATCGACTTCGGCGCCACGGTGCGCGATGTTGTCAACATCACCGCTGTCGCTGTGATTGACGCCTATGTCGACAAGGTGAAAAGCCGCCTTAACGTATAGAACAGGGGAAATAACTGCTGCCTCACAGCGACGGCTTGACAGGCAGTATCCTTCCCTCGCCGTCAAAGGAGAGCGGATCGATACACACCTCACGGTTATAGCCTGCGCTCCAGTCGAGTTTAGCAGCACGCGGACGCTGGAACCGATGGTACACAATGTACCACTCATCGGTTCCAGCCTTGTTTATTATGGCGTGATGGCCCGTGCCGTAAATCTGCTTGGCATCGTCACGTTGCAGCACAATACCTTTTTCCACTTGTGCAGGTTGGCCGTTGCGCACGAAAGCCGTTGGAGAATCGCTTATAAGATAGCGCACGCGATAGTTCTTCGAGCGCGTATCGTTCTCAGACCATGTGAAGTAGTATTTCCCGTTGCGGAAAAACACATACGGGCCTTCATTGTAGTTGTAGCGTGCTTTTTCCTTGCGCGTAAATATAATATTGTCCTGCTTTATGCTCACCATATCGTCGTTAAGTTCCGAGCAAACCAGTGTTCCGTTGCCCCAGTAGAGATAACACTTGCCTGTCTGTGGGTCCTGGAAAACGTCAGGGTCTATCGGAGCACCGCCATTCTTCAGCGCCGGATGGTCTTTGGCTATCAGCGGACGACCCAAAGCGTCACGGAACGGGCCGTTAGGGTTGTCGCTCACGGCAACACCGATCTGGCCGTCGCCAACAAAGTAGTAGAAATACTTGTAGCGCGCTTTCTTTCCCTTACCCATCTTGCGCTCTATGGCACATGGTGCCCATGCCTTGCGCTTGGCCCACTTGCAGTCGGTGGCAAGGTCGAGTATTACGCCCTCTTGCTTCCACTCCTTCAGATCGCTGCTGCTGTAGCAGCGGAAGTCGTGATTGTCCCAATTCTCACAGCCGTCGGTAGTGGGATACATGTAATACTTCCTGTCGCGCTCGCTGTAGATGACTTCAGGATCAGCATACAGTCCGCCTATCACAGGATTTTTCCTGTTTGGCAGCATCGTAGCCAGTTCGTAGCCGTCACTCCATGCCTGCAGGCGGTCATACTCCTCTTTCGTAAGCCGCAGGAATGAGCCGTGCTGTGGGCGGTCTACTCCCTCAATATTGCGCGGCGAGCGGAAATTGCGCATATACTTGTCGGCCAGACAGAGCCTATAGTTGCGCGGACGTGACGAATATTCGATGTAGCCTATCACCCAGTCGTCGTGGCCTGCCAGTTGGAAGGCCGACACGCCCTCACACTTTTTCTTGCCTTCAAAGTTTACATAGTCATCGCTCACAGGTTCACCCCACGGGCCTGCAAGTTCCTTGGAAGTCGCTGTGAAAAGTCCAGGCTGTCCTCCCTCTTTCTTTATCATCATGTGCCACTGCTGGTCGGTGTCGAGCCAGTTTATGTCGGCATCAATTGTGGCGTATCCCCAGTCGAATAGCAAACGCGGCTGTGTGAGTTGCGTAAATGTCTCGTCAGCATACGAGTAGTACATGCGGTCGTACTTTTCCTCATCACGGTTCCACATGGAATAATAAATGAAATAGCCACCCTTTTTGCCGTCGGGCCAAACATAATCCTCATCCCACATGATTTGCGGAGCCCATACCCTGTTTATCGCAGCCCAATTCTTGTATACGCTCTCAGCATCTGGATTTGAGAAAATGGCAACTCCCTTGCGATAGTCGAAAGTTTTCGACGACCAGTGAATTAAATCGTCGGAGTGCAAGAGGTTAATACCATAGTTGTCCCATTCTGCCACTTTGCCAAGTTGCTTGAAGGCAGCGACATTCATGTCTGTTGTAACCATGAGATAGCCACTGCCGTCGTGCGTGCGGCAGATATAAGCGTCGCGCGTGGCACCTTCAATCTCGGCCACTTCGCAGTCGCTGAAGATAGAGTCGCCGTTGAGCAGGTCGTGGTAGTGGAAACCGTCGCGGCTCAGGGCGTATGCCGTCCATGCGCGTCCGCGATCATTCATGTGGCAGAAGAGATACCCGTAGTCGCCTTTCTGGAAATTTCCGCGATGCCGCTGTGCGGTGACATTGACTGTTGCGAGGAGCACAAGAAGCAGTAGGATGATGTTGCGTCTCATTGGTAGTATAATACGTATTGCGTTAATGGTAAATAGTGAATATTGTTGCAAAAATACGAAGAAATTCACTACACGCTGCACTTTTACGAAAAAAATAGTTGCTCGTGAGTGTGTTTTTTATTACTTTTGCCGCATATTTAATCGTTTTTGCGAATTTAATCAACAACTCAATAACACAAGCAAGTTATGAAAGATTTAGACTGGTCGAGCCTATCCTTTGGCTACATGAAGACCGACTACAACGTGCGTTGCTACTATCGCGACGGCAAATGGGGCGAGATAGAGATTTGTTCCGACGAGTATCTCAACCTGCACATGGCAGCCACCTGCCTGCACTACGGACAGGAGGCTTTCGAGGGGCTTAAGGCTTACCGTTGTCCCGACGGCAAGGTACGTACTTTCCGTGTGAAAGACAACGCTGCACGTCTGCAGTCTACATGTCGCGGCATTATGATGCCCGAGGTGCCTACTGAACTGTTTGTTGAGATGGTCAACAAGGTTGTGCGCCTCAATCAGGAATGGATTCCGACCTACGAGAGCGGTGCCACGCTTTATGTGCGCCCATTGCTTATCGGTACAAGCGCCCAGGTGGGGGTTCATCCTGCCAAGGAGTATTGCTTCCTCATTTTCGTGTCGCCTGTAGGGCCTTATTTCAAGGGCGGTTTCTCTACCAACCCATACGTCATCGTTCGCGACTACGACCGCTCGGCTCCTCTCGGCACTGGCCGCTACAAGGTTGGCGGCAACTACGCAGCATCGCTCTTTGCCAACAACCTGGCCCACGAGAAGGGATATGCCTGCGAATTCTATCTCGATGCCAAGGAGAAGAAATACATTGACGAATGTGGTGCTGCCAACTTCTTCGGCATTAAGAACAACACCTACGTCACTCCCGAGTCGACGAGCATTCTGCCCAGCATCACCAACAAGAGCCTTATGCAAGTGGCTGAAGACCTTGGTCTGAAGGTTGAGCGCCGTCCCATTCCCGAGGAAGAACTCGAAACGTTTGAGGAGGCTGGCGCCTGTGGTACTGCCGCTGTCATCAGTCCTATCTCCTATATTGACGACCTTGACAATGGCAAGCGCTACACTTTCTCCAAGGACGGCAAACCAGGCCCAGTGTCGGAGCGCCTCTACAATCACCTGCGCAACATCCAGTATGGCATTGAAGAGGATAAGCACGGCTGGACAAGCGTGGTGATTGAGTGAGTTGACAATTAAAAGTTGACTGTTGACAGTTAAAACAATTATTTTAATTTATAATTGAAATGGAAAAAGTAGATCTTGACGTTATGAGCACCCTCTCTGAGGGAATTTCCGTTGGAGCAAAAAATCTGGCCTCTCTTATAGCAGCAGCCGTATTATATCTCCTTACCATTTGGATTCCGTATCTCAACGTAGGCACTACCATTGCCATGTGCAGCATTCCTGGCAGGATAGCAAGGGGTGAAATTATTTCGCCGCTCTTTATCTTCGACAGCGAATACAGGAAAGACTTTGCGTCGTTCTTCCTGCTGGTAATGTTTGTCGCTATTGCTATGTACTTCGGCTTAATTTTCCTGTTCGTGCCTGGAATAGTGGTGGCCATTTCCACATCTCTGTCAGTATACATTCTCATTGACAACGACACAAACCCTATTGACGCCATCAAACAGAGCGTTAAGGCCACGTATGGCAACAAACTTGCCATTTTCTGCATCAATATCCTTTATGCTGTTGCTGTGTTCGTTGTCGGAATCATTATATTCCTCATTGGCTACAACATCAGCGAAACGTTGCTGTCTATTCTTATGGTAGCACTTATCGTCAGTGTCGCTCCATTCAGTTACGGCATCGATTCGGTGATTTATAAGAAACTCGTTCTCGATCGTGCCAACGAAGAAGTCATCAGCGAAGTAGAAGAAATCATTAGTGAAACAGAAAAAATACAATAACATGAAAGAGAGAGAACAGTTGAACTTCGTAGAAGCCATGAAATTGGCAAGCAGCCGCCTTTTTGATTTCAGCGGACGCAGCCGCCGCTCAGAATTCTGGTGGTGGATAGTGCCGGTATTGCTGGTAAACAATATTGTATCGATGTTTATCACAAATCTGTGGGTAAGCGCTGTGGTGAGCACTGTCATCATGTTCTTTGGCTTGGCTGCAACGGCTCGCCGCCTGCAGGATACCAACAACAGTGCACTGTGGGTGTACGTCAGTTATGCGCTGGGCATCATAATCCAGGTATTCTTTGCAAGCAGTGAGACTATGACGAAACTCATCAGCATGACACAGAGCGGCGCCAGCGAGAAAGCCCTGACCAAGTTTGTCGAGAAGAACGTCAACGAACTGTCATGCATTGGCGGTATCTCTGTGGCGTTCTGCATCGTTTCGCTGATAGTCATCATCTTCTGTCTGCTTGACAGCAAGGCTCACGCCAACAAATACGGCGACTCGCCAAAGTACTACGAAGCATAGTTTCTTCATGGGAAAAGGCAAACTGGCGAAATTCGCCGACATGGAACAATACGAGAACGTGTTTCAGTACCCCTATTCGGTAGTGGAACACGTTCCTTTTGAGATGAAGGGAAAATGGCGTGAGCAGTATTTCAGGAATACAAACCCAATAGTGCTCGAGTTGGGATGCGGCAAGGGAGAGTACACTGTCGGGCTTGCACGCATGTTCCCCGACGTGAACTTCATAGGTGTCGACATAAAAGGAGCGCGCATGTGGACTGGAGCCACGGAAGCGCTGAGTGACGGCCTGAAGAATGTGGCTTTCCTGCGCACTAATATTGAGGTTATCGACCGCTTTTTCTCTGCCGGCGAAGTGCAGGAAATATGGCTCACGTTCAGCGATCCGCAGATGAAAAATCCGCGCAAGCGACTCTCATCAACCTTTTTCCTTGAGCGTTATCGCCATTTCCTGATTGACGGCGGTCTGCTACACTTGAAGACCGACTCCAACTTCCTCTTCACCTACACTACGTACGTGGCAGAAGTCAACAAACTGCCTGTTCTGGAGCGCACGGAAGACCTCTACCACACATCAGGGCTTTCGCCAGAGACAGCCAACATCCTTGGCATACGTACCTACTACGAGCAGATGTGGATAGACCGTGGGCTTGACATCCGCTATATGCGCTTCGCGCTACCCCATGAAACAAAACTAACGGAACCCGACATTGAGATTCCGTTAGATGATTACCGCTCGTATCGCCGCGACAAGCGAAGCCCCTTGGCTACGCGCAAATAATGCTGCGGCTGACGGCGCCGTATCAGTCGTCACCGCTGAACTGCTTGATGCGCTGCTCTTCTGAAAGTTTGCAGATGAGCAGCGTGTTATTGTTCTCTGCAACGATGTACCCGTCGAGGCCCTGTATCACGACACGTTTCTCCTGCGCCGTATGGACCATACAGTTGTGGCTCTCAAACATGTTGACATCGCTTCCGACGATGGCATTGCCGTAGAGGTCGTGCTTCATGTTCTGCAGCAGCGAGCCATACGTGCCAAGGTCGCTCCATCCGAAGTCGGCAGGACAGACAAAGATTTCCTCAGCCTTCTCCATAATGGCATAGTCAACCGAAATATTCTCACATTCGGGGAACAGTTCGTTTATCTTCTCCTGCTCCTGCGCCGTACCATATACAGGCAGCATGCTCTCGAAAATCTTAGCCATGCCGGGCTGGTAGATGCGGTATGCATTGACTATGGTATTGACGTTCCACACAAAGATGCCAGCGTTCCAGAAGTAGTTGCTCTTCTTGATATACTGCTTTGCTGTCTGCAGGTCGGGCTTCTCACGGAAGGAGTCAACGCGGAATATTCCCTTGTTGCGCAGCGAATGGGCGGAGAGATTGGCCTCTATGTAGCCATATCCTGTCTCAGGGCGCGTGGGCTTCATGCCAAGCGTCACTATGGCATCGCTCTCGGCAGTAAACTTCAGACAACTTGTCACCACCCTGCGGAACTCTTCTGTGTTGAGCACAACGTGGTCGCTGGGCGACACAACGATGTTTGCCTTCGGGTCGGCCGATTTTATGCGCCACGACACATAGGCTATGCAAGGCGCCGTATTGCGGCGGCACGGCTCGCACAGGATATGGTCGGCAGGCATATCCGGCAGTTGTCTGCTGACGATGTCGGCATAGCGCTGATTGGTAACCACCCATACATTTTCTGCCGGCACGATTGTCTGAAAGCGGTCCACCGTGAGTTGCAACAGCGAGCGCCCCACGCCAAGCACATCGATAAACTGCTTGGGATTGTCGGCTGTGCTCATGGGCCAGAAGCGGCTTCCCACGCCGCCAGCCATGATTACCAAATGATTGCTGATCTTTGCCATAACCTGTTGAATATTAAGTGTCCGAACGCAAAATTACGAAAAATACGTATTACGCACAAAAAATTTTATGCATTTTTATTCATTTCTGTCGTTTTGACACTTCTTCATCATGTGCTTTGCAGCGAAGTAGACTACGGCAACGACAAGAATGCCAACGATGACGAGTTTGATGTATTCGGCATACTCCGCTATCTTTTCGTTGAGTTGTTCCTCAGGCACCACGGCATGCAAATACCATCCAAGTGCCGCCAGCACAGTGTGCCATCCGCCGGCACCTATTGTTGTGAAGAGCAGGAACTTTGCATAGTTCATGCGCGCCAGTCCTGCCGGGATGGAAATAAGATGGCGTATCACCGGCACGAAGCGCCCGGTCAGCGTCGCTGCCACGCCATGGCTGTCAAAATAGCGCTCGCTCCGCTCCACCTTTTCCTGATTGAGCAGACAGAGATGGCCCAGTCTGCTGTTGGCGAAGCGATATACCACGGGGCGCCCTACGTATTTCGCCACGAAATAGTTGATGCTGGCGCCTACGTCGGCACCAAGGGTGGCAAAGAGCACTATGAGCAGCACGTTGAGATGGCCTGCAGCAGCATGATAGGCCGCCGGCGTTACTACAAACTCCGAGGGAACGGGCACCACGGTACTCTCCAGAAGCATCAGGAAGAAAATGGTGCCGTAATTGAGGTTGTTGAGCAATGCATTAAACATATTTCACGCAGTATGAGAAAATGACAGAGGCCATCGGTCGTCACGCTTTCATCCTCTTGTACATATAGTCGTAGTATTCCTTGGCGGCCATGCCCTCCGGAAAAAGATGGCCGAGCACCAGACGCGCCTCGCGCGGGTTGCGCTCGACGGCAAGGCGCAGATACATCAGGAATTCCTCCTTATGTCCCATGTCCCAGCAGCACAGCGCCATATAGGAATAGCCGTCCTTGAAGTCGCTAAGCACTGAGAAGAAATGCTTGAACATGTTGTAACTGGCCTCTACGTATTTGTTGTCGTAGAGCGACACCATGATGCGAAGTATCACCGACGGCGAATAGTCGGCATGGGACATGGCCGAGCGAAACTCCTCCTCGGCCTCCCTGATGCGCTCGTTCTGCAACAGCACGTGTCCGCGCATCACATTCACCTCTGTTTTGTCACAGTCCAACTTGAGCAATTTGTCAAACGTGGCGAGCGCCTCCTCCACCCTACCCATCGAGCCGTAGCAGAAACCAATCTCCTGATACACCATGATAAGCATTTCGCTGTCGCCCGAAGCAGCATCTGCCGCTCTCTGCAGCACGCCGAGGGCGTCATCATATCTTTCAAGATTGACGTAGCAGGCACCTTCGTGCATCAGGCAAAAGGCATCGTTGGGCACAAGTCGCATGTAGCGCTCATAGTAGTTGATGGCTTCCTCGTAGTTGCTGAGGCGATAGAGGGCATTGGCCTTGTTGATGATACTCTCCGTGTCTTCAGGGTCAATAGCCATGGCATACTCGCTGCTGGTCACTGCACCACTGAAATCATCGAGCATGAACTGGGCAGAGGCTAATGAATTCCAGTAGGCCACGGAATAAGGGTCCTGGTCTATCAGTTCGTTGAACAGGCGTTCACAGTCCTTGTATTTTCCAAGTCCGAAGAGGGTGCGCGCCATCAGTTCCCTAAACTCACGACTGTCGTTGCCTTTGCTGCGCATCATCCACTCGTGAGCCTTTTCGTTCATGCCGTAGTCGAGATACATATTGGCAGCATCCATGACAAAGTCCTCATACTGGTCGGGCTCCGCAGCACGAAAAGCCGAGCGCAGCAGAACGTCGGCCTCGTCGTCGAGTTCCTGCGCAATGAGCACCTCGGCCTGAATGAACGCGTATTCGATGCTGTCGCTCTCTTCCATGCTGGCAACATACTCCTTGGCCAACTCCACATCGCCGTCGAAGAGAGCCTCGCGAGCCAGGAAGATATTGGGAAGCGTAGCAGCAGGATTGTTTTCGTGTGCTGTCTCTGCCACTTCGTGCGCCTTGGCATCGTCGCCGTTCATACGATAGTAGTCGGCCACGTCTATCAGGTCTTCAGCGTCCATGAAGCCTTCCTCGCCAGAGGCGGCGGCAGCCTCGTAACTGCTCAGTATGTCGCGGAATTCCTCGCTGTCGAAGTAGTCGTTGTCGATAGTATGCATGCGTCTTTTCCCTCGCGCGCGTATATATTATATAGGTGTTGTAATCCTGATTTCCCTACTTGTTTATCTTTGTCCAGTTGTCTTTAAGCCCTACTGTCCTGTTGAATACGAGATGCTCCGGTGTGGAACTGAGGTCGGGGGTGAAATAGCCGATGCGCTGGAACTGCAGGAAGTCGCCGGGCTTCTTCTCCACCAGATATGGCTCGACGTAGCAGTCGGTCAGAACCTTGAGCGACTCAGGATTGAGCAGTTCGCGGAAGTCGCGCTCGTCGGCAGATGGGTTTTCGATGGAGAAGAGACGGTCGTAGAGACGCACCTCTGCCTTCTGGCAGTGCTGGCAACTCACCCAGTGGAGCGTACCCTTCACCTTGCGGTCGGCGCCTGCCATTCCGCTGCGGCTTGCAGGGTCGTACTCGGCATAGATTTCCTCCACCTCGCCGTTGCTGTCTTTCTTGCATCCGGTGCATGTTATGATGTAGGCGTTCTTCAGGCGCACCTCCTTGCCAGGAGTCATGCGGAAGAACTTCTTTGGTGCGTCTTCCATGAAGTCTTCGCGCTCTATCCACAGTTCGCGGCTGAAGGTAATGCTGTGCTTTCCGTCGGCCTCACATTCCGGATTGTTCAGCGCCTCCATCTCCTCTGTCTGTCCCTCAGGATAGTTGGTGATGATGAGTTTCACTGGGTTGAGCACCGCAGAAACGCGTGTGGCGCGCTTGTTGAGGTCGTCGCGGACGGCAGCCTCCAGCAGCGCATAGTCGTTGAGCGCATCAAACTTGGTGTAGCCTATGGAGTCGATGAAATTGCGAATGCTCTGCGCCGAATAGCCGCGACGTCGCATTCCACATACGGTTGGCATGCGCGGATCGTCCCATCCGCTCACGAGATGTTCGTCGACAAGCGCCTTAAGTTTGCGCTTCGACATTACAGTATACGTGAGGTTCAGTCGGTTGAACTCTATCTGTCGCGGACGGTAGTCCCGCTGTGCGTCTTTATCCTGCAGGAAGTCGACAAACTTGTCGTACAACGGGCGGTGAGGCACAAACTCCAGCGTACAGATGGAATGGGTCACGCCCTCGAAGTAGTCGCTCTGGCCGTGGGCAAAGTCGTACATGGGATAAGCGTGCCACTTTGTGCCTGTGCGATGATGAGGGATATGGATAATGCGATAAATGATAGGATCGCGGAAGTGCATGTTGGGATTTGCCATGTCCAACTTGGCGCGAAGCACCATCGAGCCCTCCACTGCATCGGCAGTGTTCATCTGCTCGAAGAGGCGCAGGTTCTCCTCAATGGGCCTGTCGCGGAACGGGCTGGCAGTACCGGGCTGCGTAGGCGTGCCTTTCTGGGCGGCTATCTCCTCCGAAGTCTGCTCGTCGACATACGCCATGCCCTGCTTTATCAGCCACACGGCAAAGTCCCACAACTTCTCGAAATAGTCGCTGGCATAGTAGACGTTGCCCCACTTGAAGCCAAGCCATTCTATATCGTGCAGTATCGACTCTACGTACTCGGTGTCCTCCTTCGACGGATTGGTGTCGTCGAAGCGCAGGTTGCAGACGCCGCCGAAGCGCTCTGCCACGCCGAAGTCCATGCATATTGCCTTGGCATGGCCAATGTGTATATATCCGTTGGGCTCTGGCGGAAAGCGGGTCTGGATGCGTCCGCCGTTTTTCCCTTCGGCCAGGTCGGCCTCTACTATCTGTTCCACAAAACTGAGGGATTTCTTCTCCTCGCCTTCTGTTGTCACTTTCTCTTGCATAGTTCTTGTTTTTCCTAATGTGGCGGCAAAGTTAATAACTTTTTCAGAAACGTCTGCTATGAAAAGCCGAAAACATGTTATTAAACATATAAAAAAATTTGCGCGGTCATGGTGGAAGGCGTACCTTTGCACCGTTATCCTGAATACAATCTTTTTACCTTAAAAACTAATACCTATTAGAACAAACAACCAATGCCCCTCGCTGTGAAGCAAGGAGCATTTTTTTGTTTCATGTCGTTTACTTTATTCCACGCTCGTTGAGCGCCTTGGCATAGCGCGCAGCATTGCGCAGATGCTCAGCGTAGGTAGCGGCAAAGTTGTGGGTGCCCGAGAAGTCTTCCTTGGCACACATGTAGAGATAGTCGTGGCTCACGGCATTGAGCACAGCGTCAATGCCTTTCTGACTGGCCACCTTGATAGGGCCTGGCGGCAGTCCTTCGTGCTGGTAGGTGTTGTACGGGCTGTCTACAAGCAGCAATTTCTGGTATATCCTGCGCAGCGCGAAATCCTTCAGTGCAAATTTTATCGTCGGATCGGCCTGCAGGGGCATGCCCTGGTGCAGGCGGTTGATGTACATGCCTGCTATCATGGGCTTCTCGGCATTGTTGGCGGTCTCCTCGTCGATGATGCTTGCCAGCGTGGCCACTTCGTTGGGAGTGAGTTGCAGCGCTGCTGCCTTCTGCCGACGGCTCTCGTTCCAGAAAGCGTCGTGCTCACGCTGCATGCGTGTGAGCAGTGCGTCGACACCAATGTTCCAGTATACCTCGTAGGTGTTGGGCACTATCATCGCCATAATGCTGCATGTGTCGTAGCCCAACTTGCTGCACACTTCAGCAGAGCCGAGAGCCTCTGCTATCTCTGCCGAGTCCACCATCAATTTGCCGCTAAGCAGTGCCGCCAGCCGCCGGGCTGTACGCGCTTCTGGCACAGTGAGACTGACGGGCGACTGCTGGCCGTTCTTCAGTTTTCGGAATAGCCTGACAGGACTTTCCTGCGGTTCGATGGCGTAGCGACCGGTGCGCACGTTGTCAGCATAACCGCTGTGGCGGAGCAGAGTGGTAAGACCCGCCTGACCGGCAGTGGAACCCAGTGGACGGAGTTTGGTAAAGACACTGTCCTGCGTATCGTCGCCGTCAATGTAAAGATATGCCGTAGAACCGGTATCAGAGAATGGCGCAAACATATAGTAGCACAGAATTGCCACTATCAGCACAAAGACTGCTACGGCAGCATACAGATATATTTTTGTCTCGGGCAGTTTCATTTCCTTGATGTTTTTAAACAACAGCGCAAAGTTACAACTTAGCGGCGTATATTCTTTACTTTCCTCTGCATTATTAGGATATTTTTATACTTTTTTCGCGTTATTGCAAGCCTTTTGCGGAGAAAGAGAAACCAGAACGCTGTTTACGAAAATTAAAACAGTGTTTACAAAAATAAAAACAGTGTTTACGAAAATAAAAACAGTGTTTACGAAAATAAAAACAGTGTTTACGAAAATTAAAACAGCAGTGGCAATAATGCGAAAAGCCGCCAGTTTTCGTAGTGGTAACCAGCGTAGTCTTTTTCCAAGTTATGCGCAAATTTTCAAACTAAAAAATTTCTTTGGAGTTCTATATATTAACTTTTGCTTACTTCAAAAATTTCTCCGTAAACTTTTGATAACTTTTAGTTGACTCATTTCAATGCCAGCAGAGAGCCCTCTAAAAATATTCGATGAACGAATACTTTGGAGCATGAGAAAGGGTGTAACGAATTGCTACACCCTCCGGCGGCTGAGTACCATTGCCGCCTTGTTCACGAGAATTAAGTGGTCAGAGCATCACGCTACCCACGCCCTTCATGTCGAGAGCCACCTGGACTCCCAGAGCATTGAACGCCCGCATCATGGAAGCAAAGGTTATGCTCTTCCCGCTTTCTATGCGGCAGACCTGTGCCCTCTGTACTCCCATCCTCTCGCCGAGTTGCTCCTGTGTCATGGACTGTGACTCACGAGCCATCTTGATAGCCTCTCCTATATGGTAGGCATGGAGTTCCTCAGTAAGTTTGCGGTCGAACTCGTCGCGCTTTGGTGTTCCTACTTGACCGATATACTTGTCAGTCAGTTCGTCTAAGGTGTGAAGTTTCATTGCCATAACTACCTCCTATTTTGATTCGTAATACTTCTTTCGTAATGCTTCGGCACGTGCAATTTCTTTTTGCGGCACTTTCCATGTCTTCTTGACAAATCCATGAGTGGCAACCACCAGCCGCTTCTCCTGCTCGTCCCAGAACGCCAAAAGGCGGTATTCCATACCATTGTACTTGGTACGGAACTCCCAGATGCCGTCCGAGCCGTCAAGTTTCTTGAACAGGTCGTTATCCATGACACCGCCCGCCACCTTGTGCACGTTATACATTATCTTGTCACGGGGTGCTTCATCAAGTGTGTCGAGGAACTCCTGAACCTCGTCCATGAATGAGACTTCAAACTTTCTTCCTTGTGTCATATCATTCAAATCTTTGTGCAAGGGTACGAAATGTTTCCCAAATACGCAACAAAAAGACTGATTATTTTTCTTGCTTGAATGATTTTTTACTTTTCGCAGTCAGTACCGATTGGTGTTGGCATCCGAGAGCCTTCGTTTTTGCCGCTAAGCAGTGCCGCCAGCCGCCGGGCTGTACGCGCTTCTGGCACAGTG
>CALFIY010000015.1 GCA_937877595.1 uncultured Prevotella sp. | reverse complement strand
GAAACTCAAAGTTTAACCCTCATTTTACCACTCTTTGCGATTTTTATGCTGTTTCCACGGAGAAAATTCATAATTCATATTCTTTACGACCGCTCGGCTCCACCGCTTGGCCTGCCAAGAACCAGGACAACTAAGAACAACTGTCAACTGTCAATGTTAGCAGCGAAGAGTCGCCATAACTCAGGAAGCGGAAATCGTGGTCAAGGGCATACTGGTATATTGTGCGCCAGTCGCCGCCTACGAAGGCACTCACCAGCAGCAACAGCGTACTCTTGGGTTGATGGAAATTAGTCACCAGCATGCGCACTATCTTGTACTTGTATCCTGGCACTATTATAATCTGTGTCGACGAGTGGAGCACGTCTGTAGAGCGCCTGTCCATCCAGTCGAGCACGTTCTGCAGAGCCTTCACTGCGTTAATCGGCATGGGCTCTGCCGTCTGGTATGGCTCCCATTGAGCCACGTGCAAGTCCTCTTCCTCCAGCAGAGGTGAGTTCTCCAGTTTCAATCCCATGTAGTAGAGACTCTCCAGAGTGCGTACACTCGTGGTGCCTACTGCTATTGTCTCCGCATTATGAGCCAACAGCCGCTCTATTGTGTGTCGGTGCACCACGATATACTCTGTATGCATGTCGTGGCCTGCCATCCGTTCGCTCTTCACAGGGCGGAAAGTACCTGCACCAACGTGCAGCGTCACCTCGTCGCGCTCTATGCCACACGCATCAATCTCGTTGAGTACACGCTCAGTGAAGTGCAAGCCAGCCGTTGGCGCTGCCACACTACCCTTCACTTTCGAGTAGACCGTCTGATATGTCTGCTTGTCGCTCTCCTGTGTAGCGCGGTTGAGATATGGCGGTATTGGCAGTTCACCCATCGCCTCCAGTATCTCGGCAAACGACACACTGGCGCCGCCAGCCTCCCAGCAGAAGTCTATCCAGTGACTTGTGCCGCGCTCCCCATGCCGTTCTGCCGTGAGATGCACCTCGTGGGAGCCTACCATGACGCTGCGCTCCAGCGCCCCCTCCTTCCACTTCTTCAGATTGCCCACCATGCAGAGCCACGAGCAGCGTCCCGTCGTCTGGAACATCTGTTCGTAGTCGGCCGGAGCCACAGGCTCCAGCAGGAATAGTTCTATCTGCGCTCCTGTGGACTTGTGGAAATGAAGGCGCGCCTGTATCACCCGTGTGTTATTGAACACCATCATGCTGCCAGCAGGCAGATAATGGCTTATATTGCAAAAAATGGCCTCGCTGACCTTTCCGTCGTGATATATCAGCAGTTTCGACTTGTCGCGCTCTGCCACAGGGAATTTTGCAATTCTCTCGTCAGGCAGTTCGTAGTCATACTGGGCTATCCGTATTTCCTTAGGATTACTCATTGGGCTGCAAAGTTACGATTAAGCGAGCGGAATGCAAAAGAAAAAATGTTTTTTATTTTTACTCACAAGCGATAGAAACTAAGTCCACAAGGTCAGAGTTTTCACCAGCAGCCTTTTTACAAAAATAAAAACTGTTTTATTTTGCAATCAAAGTTACTTTTCCACGGTGTCGATGTAAACGAAGTCGGGACGTATGTCGGGCGCGTCGGTAAGTATGGTGACATTGCTGAAGTGGACATTAAAGGCGTGGCGCACAAAGAAGCCCTTGGCTGGCAGGCAGCCCCACATCGTGGCTTCTGGGTATGACTTTTCTTTCTCATCGGCCACGGACGCACTGATGGCTGGCATATCGGAATAGGCTACCCCACCCTTGTGATGAATAAAAATGTCTGACAGCCGAACATTGCCAACAGGATGGTCAGGAAGACCTGTTATGCTACAACCCACGGCACCAGCGTTGCGCACAGTGAAACGGCTGATACTGATGCCGTCAATGCTTCCCACATGACGGATGGGAATCAACTGAGTTATCCGGTCGTCGTTGCCGTTGCCGCCCAGTGTCGTGGCACCAGCAGCCAGTTGGTAGCCCCGGCCGCGATTGCCAAGACGAATGAAGATGGGTGACTCCGTACCCTCAACCGTGAAGTCGGCAACACTGATATTCTCCATCACGCCACCGTCGACAATCTCAAGCGAAAGTGCCGACGTGCCTTTCCACTCGCCGAAGAACTTCTCCTGCTGATTGCTGCTCGGCTTGACAACAATGCCGCTAATACTTATATCGCGGAAGCCGCCGTTGGTCTCGGTACCCAGTTTCACGGCATTGCAGTGGCTCGACACAAGACAATCGGATATGCGTATGTGCTCGCAGAGGCGGGGCGACGTGCTCTTAAGAGTGATGCCGTCGTCGTCAGAGTCGGCTATCAGTCCTCTGACCACTACCTCATGGCAACCGTCAATGTCAAGGGCATCGTTGTTGTAGTTGTTACGGTTGAACACCTTGACATCTTCTATTCTTACACGGTCGCAGGCCAGGTAGTGCTGCATCCAGCAGCCGGAATTCTTCAAAGTAATATTCTTCACCGTGATATCCTCGCTCTCTATGAAACGCAGCAGATGGGGACGCGTGATACCCTCATCGTTCCACGATTGTTTGGTGAATGCCCGACCACGGCCATCGATGGTGCCGTAGCCATCTATGACCACATGGCTCACACGGTCGGCATAAATGAGTTGGATGGTTGAAGTCTGAGTGCGCAGCGACACGTAGTCAGACCGCATGGGCTTGTAATCAGCCAAGTCGGTGCTGCCATAGAGTGTGGCTCCCTGCTCCAGATAGAGGTGCACATAGGAACGGAGCACGACCGTGCCTGTTTTGTAATTGCCTACAGGCACGACAACCCGCCCTCCGCCAGCCTTGGAACAATCGTCGATAGCCTGCTGAAGTGCACTGGTACTCAGTACTGTCGTATCGCTCAAAGCGCCATAGTCAACGATGTTGTAGTCGCGCGCCGAAGCAGGAATCATTGCTGTACAAAGCACTAAGCCTATGGCAAAAAAGTTGTTTCTGGTTGTCATATAGGTCATAGAAGTATTGGTTTATTTACATCATCTCGCTTGATTGATTGCAAAAATACAAATTCTTATTGTTTATACGCTTATCTTTGGAAAAATCATCTGCAATAAAACATAAACGCGAAAACGGCAATGAAGAAAGATGCCTGAGACCTTAGAAGTCTCAGGCATCTCACCTTATCGCTAACTTTGAATGTTTAGTCTAAGCCAAAGAGTGTACGCAAGCCTCCGTCGACACCAGAGAAGCCCATAAAGGCAAGGCTCAACAGACCGGCAGAGACGAGCACAATAGCCGTGCCACGCATGCCCTTCGGAATATTGACCATCTCCATCTGCTCGCGCATGCCTGCAAATACTGTCAATGCCACGCCAAAGCCAATGGCTGTGGAGAAAGCATAAACAACAGACTGCAGAAGATTGAAATCTTTCTGGATGACAAGGATGGCAACACCAAGCACTGCGCAGTTGGTGGTAATAAGAGGCAGGAAAATGCCAAGAGCCTGATAGAGAGCCGGCGACACTTTCTTGAGAACGATCTCAACCATCTGCACCAATGCGGCAATGACCAGGATAAATGCTATCGTCTGCAGATACTGAAGGCCAAAGGCATCGAGCACAAACTTCTGAACAAGATAGGTTACTATCGTGGCAAGTGTGAGCACGAAAGCCACTGCTGCCGACATGCCAAGCGACGTGTCGATCTTCTTTGACACACCAAGGAACGGACAGATGCCGAGGAACTGCGACAGTATGATATTGTTGACAAAAATTGCCGATATAAAAATCAATAAGTATTCCATAATTCTTTCGTTATTGCGTTATTACGGTATTACAATATTTCGCTGTTTCGATTTTACGGTAAATCGATTTACTAATTGCTGCGCAGTTTGTTGATTATTGCCACAAGAAAGCCGAGGGTAATGAATGCTCCTGGAGGCAACACGAAGAGCAGAATGTTGTAAGTCTCAGGCAAAAGCGCCACTCCGAATACAGAGCCAGAGCCGAGCAACTCGCGGCAGATGCCCAGCAGCGACAGGCCAAGCGTAAAGCCCAAGCCGATGCCAATGCCATCGAAGAGAGAGGCAACTGGAGTATTCTTGGCAGCAAATGCCTCAGCACGGCCAAGGATGATACAGTTGACGACTATCAACGGGATGAACAAGCCAAGTGCTGCGTCAATATCGGGCAGGAAGGCCTTGATGACCAACTGCAGGATAGTGACGAAGGCGGCTATCACCACGATGAAGACAGGGATGCGCACCTTGTCGGGAGTTACACTCTTAAGACACGAGATTACGACATTGGTACATATGAGCACTGCCATAGTGGCCAAGCCCATCGACAGGCCGTTCAAGGCAGATGTGGTGGTGGCAAGCGTAGGACACATGCCAAGCATCAAGACGAACGTGGGGTTCTCCTTGACGATACCATTTTTGATGATACTTATGTAATTCATAATTCAAAATTCGTAATTCTTAATTATTCTTTTGCCTGTTTCGTTGCACCACTCTCAACGTCGACAGCGGGAGTAGCCTTGTAAGCATTATAGGCATTGTTCACAGCAAGCAGGAAAGCACGCGAGGTGATGGTAGAGGCCGTGATGGCATCCACCTGTCCGCCGTCCTTGGAAACGGTGAGCGGTTCTGCCGGCGACTTGCCTATGATGTCGCCCTTCTCACCTTTCTGAAACCACTTGTCGGCCTTGGCGCCAAGTCCTGGTGTCTCAGAGTGTTCCAGCAGTGTATAGCCAAGGATTGTGCCTTCGGGATTGAAGCCAACAAGTATCTTGAGGGCTCCGCCAAAGCCTCCGGTAGTGCTCTCTACAGCAGCACCAAGGTCATTGCCTTGTGCATCTTTTGTCTGATAGATGGTATACGAAATCTCCTTGCCCTTGGCATCGTTCTGCTTGACAGTATCGGTCTTGCTCACCGTCAGTTCGTCGACACACATCACGGTCTTTATACCATCGGCCAAAGCCTTTTCCTTCTGCGCATTGATTGGACCTTCGGTAAGGTGGTTGACATAGGCCAATATGCCGCCCATTATGACGGCAACGCCAGTGAGCACTACCACCATATTAGTCAAAGATGATTCTAATTTCTTCATAATCTTATTTTCAATTCTTTGGGGCTTCACCGAAGCGCTTTGGTTTCACATAGTTATTAATAAGAGGTGTGAAGGCATTCATTATCAAGATGGCAAACGACATACCTTCAGGATAGGCGCCCCAGTTGCGGATGACCACAGTAAGGAAACCGATACACACACCGTAGATGAGTTGGCCCTTTGCCGTCATTGGCGACGTGACATAGTCGGTAGCCATAAAGATAGCACCCAGCATCAAGCCACCGGAGAGTATAACGCTCAACGGGTCGGCATAAACAGGGCTGGCCAGATGCATCAGTCCACTGAACACAAACACTGTACCGATGATGCTTACTGGGATATGCCATGTGATTATCTTCTTCCACAGCATATAGGCTAACCCAAGCAAAAGAGCAAGGGCGCAAATCTCTCCCATGGCACCGGCGCCGTCAGGATGATTGCCGAAGAAGAGAGCAGCAGCATCGGGCAGTTTTTCGAGTACTGCAGGATCGCCACTCTTGATGGCATTTTTCATTATGGCAAGCGGAGTGGCTCCAGTGTTGGCATCAAGATAGCCGCTGATGCCAAGTTGCCCCACGGCAGGCCAAGTGGTCATCTGGGCAGGAAATGCCACCAGCAAGGCGGCACGGCCCACAAGAGCAGGATTGAACAGGTTGTTGCCAAGGCCGCCGAAGGTCATCTTGCCTACACCAATGGCAAACAGTGCACCGATGATAATGATCCATATCGGCAGGTTGCTCGGCAGGTTGAAGCCAAGGAGCAAGCCTGTGAGAACGGCAGAGCCATCGCAGATGGTGACACGCTCGTTCTTGAGCATGAACTTATTGATTGCCCACTCGAAGAGCACGCAGGACGCGACACTCGTGGCGCATACAATGGCCGAACCGAGGCCAAAGAAATAGAACGACACCAACAAGGCAGGCAACAGGGCGACTATCACGCCATACATGTTGCGCTCTACGCTGTCAGTACCATGCGCATGGGGCGAAAGTGATACGATTAGTTTTCCCATTGTTTTATTTCACGATTTGACTATTTCACAATTAGACTATTTTTTTGCTGCGGCACGACTGCGGATGATGCCCATCACTGTCTGCTTGCCCTGGCGGATGTTATCCAGCAATGGACGATGGGCAGGACACGTAAACTGGCAAGAACCGCACTCGATGCAACTTACTATCTGCTCCTGCTCGGCCTTCTCCCAGTTTTTCATGCTGGAGACGGTGGCCAGCAGGTATGGCTCCAATCCCATAGGGCATGCACCGACGCACTTGGCACAGCGTATGCAGGGCTGCGGCTCCTTGCGCACAGCCTCGTCGGCAGAAATGATGGTTACGGAGTTGGTGCCCTTGCAGATTGGCACTTCGGTAGACGTGAGAGCCTTACCCATCATCGGGCCACCAGCCAGGAGTTTGTTGTCGCCTTCAGGCATTCCGCCACAGGCGTCAATCAAGTTCTGCATCGGAGTACCCATGCGCACGAGGAAATTGCTTGGAGTGGCAAGACGCTTTCCCGTGACGGTGGTATAGCGCTCGAACAATGGCTTGCGCTTCATAACAGCCTCATAGACAGCAAAGGCAGTGCCCACATTCTGAACTATGGCACCGACATTTACAGGAATGGCTGGCGGAGCAGGCACCTGGCGACGTATCACAGCATCGACCAACTGCTTTTCACCGCCCTGAGGATAGCGCTGCTTCAATGGAACAACCTCTACGCTGTAGGCTGAGCCACCAAACTTCTGGGCACTCTTCTGAGTGAGAAGGTCAATGGCCTTGGGCTTGTTGGTCTCGATACCAATATATCCCTTGTTGACCTTGGCGCCCTTCATAAGCAACTCCAATCCAACAAGAATCTCATCTGCGTGCTCCAGCATCAGGCGATAGTCGGCAGTGATATATGGCTCACATTCCACGGCATTTATAATGACGCACTCTGCTTTTGCCGTAGGCGGAGGTGTGAGTTTTATGAATGTGGGGAAACATGCGCCGCCCATACCGACGACTCCTGCAGCCTTGATACGCTCCACAATCTCTTCGGGCGTAAGTTCTGGATGAGCCTCAACGGTCTCCAGTGTTTCAGAGCGATCGATGGCCTCTTCCCATTCGTCGCCTTCTACGCTGACGATAATTGCTGGTTTGCGATAGCCTGTAGCATCAATGGCTGTATCTATCTTCAACACGGTGCCGCTCACCGATGAGAAAATGGGGGCCGACACGAAGCCGCCAGCCTCTGCAAGCAGAGTACCGACCTTCACCTTGTCGCCTTTCTTGACAACAGGCTTTGCGGGGGCTCCGATGTGCTGCGACAACGGGAAGATGGCTTGCTTGGGAAGCGCTGCCACCTGCGTCACAGCATCATTGCTCAACTTGTTTTCCTCGGGGTGTACACCACCAATACGAAATGTTCTTACGTTCATACGGCTGCCTCCTTATTTTCTTCTGTTTCTGTGGGTTTGGGCTTTGGAGCAGGGAAGTTTACTGCATGTATTGCCTTTGTCGGACATGCCTCAACACACTTCTTGCAAAGCCTACACTTATTGAAGTCAATGTACGACACGTTGTTTTCTATCGTAATGGCTTCAAACTTACACTCTTTCTCACACTTGCCACAACCTATGCAGGCTGCCTTGCAGGCCTTCATGGCAACGGCACCCTTATCCTTGTTGACGCAACTCACATAAACGCGGCGGCCCTTAGGACCTTTCTTGCGCAACTCGATAATGTTGCGTGGACATGCCTTGACACATGCGCCACATGACGTACACTTGTCTTCGTCGACCTCAGCAATGCCTGTCTCAGGATTGATGTGGATAGCATCAAACTGACAGGCTTCCACACAGTCGCCACAGCCAAGACAGCCGAAACCGCATGCAGTCTCGCCAGCACCGCAGGAGTGCATGGCAGCACAAGTGCGCAAGCCACTGTACTCTGCTATCTTCGGACGCAACGCACACGTTCCATTACACCTCACAACGGCCACCTTAGGCTCGCCATTGGCAATAGCCATGCCAAGCAAATCGGCAACACGAGTCATCACGTCCTGACCGCCAACAGGGCACATCAATCCGTCAAGACTGCCAGCATCAGCGCCTTTCACCAATGCATCTGCAAGTCCTCCGCAGCCTGCAAAGCCACAACCGCCACAGTTGGCACCGGGCAGCACTTCAGTCACCTGGCCTATGCGTGGGTCTTCATAGACTGCGAATTTCTTGGAACAGACATACAGCACTACTGCGGCAATCAGTCCGATTGCGCCAAGCACTGCAACTGCAATAACAATGAAATTCATAAGATTTGTTTTAGTTTATTTTTGGTTTTGTGAACTTATTCATTCAAGAAAAAAGGACAGCCTGCTGCGAAGCCTGTCCCGCAACAGATACAAAACAAAATAGTAGGGAACAAGCGCTGCCAGACCAGACAGCGCAGCGATGGCTTCATTGCCCGTGGCACGAAGCACGGCAATCAAGAAACCGACAAGAATAAGAAATGGTATTCCGAAACCAAGCAATAGGGCTTGACGAGCAACCTGAGAAGAGGCAGCGACAGTGACTCTGTCGCCTACAGCAAGAGCACGGGTGTCAACATGATACACGTCAACAAGTTTCTCCTTCGCCTCAGAAGCGTGACATTGGCCTGCAACCTTACACGCTGCGCATGCCGCTGTCTGGACAATCCGCACACATACCGTATCGCCTTCGATGCGTTCTATAATGCCCGAATGGCTTATCCTATCACTCATGGGTATTTGTCAAGTAGAGCAGTTTTCTTGCTGCAAAATTACTAAAGAAATAAGAAACACCATAAATAAAAGGTGGTTTTTTAAGAAAAATATGCGTTCTCTTATTTTCAATAGCCCTCGCGAAACATGCGCTCTGCCCCACTGGCATCAGGGTGTCCGCCTGCTTCGCCTGGAATATCCGGAATATCAAGCAGCGGTTCGTCCTGCCACGAATCGGCATCTTCAAAGTCATTTTTCTGCATCGAGTCGGTGGCCAATCGCACGTATTCCATCTTTTTGCTGTGGTCATGGCGTACGCGCCACCTGTTGCAACTGCTAAAAACAAACAACATACAGAATGTTGCAAAATAGAAAACTGTCTTTTTCATACGGCTATACTGCTTTCCTGATTATTTTATCTCACTCTCAACTCGTCGCCGACCTGCGGCACATAGTCAGCAGGCAACTGGTTCATCTTGTAAAGGTATTTTATACGGATGCCATACTGCTGCGAAATATCGTAAAGCGATTCTCCTGCAACTACTTTGTGCGGACGATGGCGATATTCCTTTGGCGCATTGCGGCGTTTTTTCTTCAGCCACACACGCGTCCCTTCTTCCAAAACAGCATCGGAATACAACTCGTTATAACTTGCCAATTTCTTATAGGACATGTTAACATCAGACGCTATACTCTGAAACGTATCTCCCTTTTTCACAACAACATAATAGTTTTTGTTAAATTCTTGAACCACGTGCTGCATGACATGGCCAAAATGTGCTTCACGCTCCATGAACTTGCTATAGTTTTTAGCCGTATCATATTCGTAGAGCCTGTAAAGTTGGATGACATTTATCAGTTGCTGAGCGTAATTGGGATTTGTCGCATAGCCACATGCCTTAAGGCCTTTCGCCCACCCTTTGTAATCTGTTGTCTTCAGCGAGAAAAGCGGCTGGTAGCGTTTGCTTGAAGAAAGGAATTTCGAATGGTCTTCGTAACTGTCGTAAGCACTGTCGTAAGCACGAAAACATTCGTTGCGGGCATCGTCATCGTGGTAAGACGTACGCCCTGTCCAGCCGTGGCATTTTATTCCAAAATGATTATTCGACTTACGCGTAAGTTCGCTATAACCTGCGCCTGACTCAAGCACGCCTTGCGCCAACGTGATACTGGCAGGAATGTGATAGCGGAGCATTTGCTCTATTGCCAAATCCTTGTATTGGTCGAAATATTGCTGGTAACGCTGGTTCCATTTGGCCTGAGAAAAAGCGCCGAAGGAACAAAAAAGCAACAATACATATATAATAATGTGGCGCCGCATGAATTTTTTTTGAATTTATGATGCAAAAGTAAAGAAAATGATTTACATTTGCAACAAAATTCAGAAATTATGGAAGAGATAACCATAAAATCTACTATCCATCTGGCGCAACTCAATGAACTCTCGGCAGAAGAGCGCAGTTTAGTGGAACAAGCCATTGAGGCGACCCAGAGATCGTATGCTCACTATTCTAAATTCAGAGTGGGCGCAGCAGTGCTCTTGGAAAACGGGGTAACACTGCTGGGATGCAATCAGGAGAATGCATCTTTCCCCGCCGGAACTTGTGCCGAACGTGCAGCGATTTTTGCCGCAGGCGCACAATTTCCAGACACACCAATAAAAATGATTGCCATTGCTGCGCGCACGCCTGACGGCGAACTGCAAGAAGGACCTATCAGTCCCTGTGGCATATGCCGCCAAGTGATAGTGGAAACTGAAACGCGCCATGGCAATAAAATCCGCATACTGCTCTACGGCAAACGAGGAGTATACGTTGTAGATGGCATAGAAACGCTTATGCCACTTTGCTTTACCGAATTTTGACAACGAAAATTCAAAAAACATTCAACACATTATGCTTACACTCAAACTCATCTCAGAGGAGACTGACCGTGTGATACGCGGTCTCGAGAAAAAACACTTTGAAAATGCCCGGCAGACCATTGACCAAGTCCTTGCCGTTGACAAGAAACGACGCGAGGCACAACAACAACTGGACAAAAACCTCAACGAGCAAAAGCAACAGTCGGGGCAGATTGGCCGACTGATGAAGGAAGGGAAACGCGATGAAGCAGAAAACATAAAAGCCATTGTATCAGAACTGAAAGAACAGTCGAAAAAACTGGAAGAGGCGAAGACCCAGGCTGAACAGGAAATCAACACGCTGCTCTGTCAGATACCAAACATTCCATACGACGAAGTTCCGGAGGGAAAGACGGCAGAGTCGAACCGTGTCGTGAAAAGCAATCAGAAAGAATGTACTGCCGACGACACCGTTGGCAACTGGACGGCAAATCCTGAAGTTCCAGAAGCAAAACTGCCACACTGGGACCTTGCAAAGAAATATAATCTGATAGACTTCGATTTAGGAGTAAAAATAACAGGCGCCGGTTTCCCTGTATATGTAGGAAAAGGCGCACAACTACAGCGCGCACTTATCAATTTCTTCCTTGACGAAGCCCGTAAGGCCGGATATACAGAAATCATGCCGCCCACGGTGGTCAATGCAGCCTCCGGCTATGGCACAGGCCAGTTGCCTGACAAGGAAGGACAAATGTACCACGCAGAGATAGACGATTTCTATCTCATTCCCACTGCAGAAGTTCCCGTAACCAATATTTATCGCGACGTTATCTTAGATGAGAGTCAACTGCCGGTTAAGAACTGTGCCTACACACAGTGTTTCCGCCGCGAGGCTGGTTCATACGGTAAGGACGTACGCGGTCTGAACCGTCTGCACGAATTCTCAAAAATAGAAATCGTGCGCATCGATACTCCGGAACATTCCCGGGAGAGCCACAAGGAGATGCTCGCTCACGTGGAGGGGCTGCTGAAGAAATTGGAACTTCCCTACCGCATACTGCTGCTGTGTGGCGGCGACCAGTCGTTCACTTCGGCTATCTGTTATGATTTTGAGGTTTTCTCAGAAGCACAGAAACGCTGGCTGGAAGTCTCTTCGGTTAGCAATTTCGACACATATCAGGCAAACAGGCTGAAGTGCCGCTATCGCCGTCAGGACAACAAGAAGATAGAACTCTGCCACACGCTGAACGGCTCTGCTCTTGCACTGCCACGCATCATTGCTGCCCTGTTGGAAAACAATCAGACCGAACAGGGCATCCGCATTCCCCGCGCGCTTGTGCCCTATACAGGTTTTGAGATAATTAACTAATAAAACTTTTAATCTAATATTAATTATGGCAAACAAGGAAAGACTCTTTACAGAGTTTGCTGCGCCAACCACTCAAGAATGGCTGGACAAGATTGAAGTCGACCTGAAAGGAGCAGACTTCCAGAAGCGACTCGTGTGGAAGACCAATGAGGGATTTAGCGTACAGCCATTCTACCGCCGTGAAGACTTGACTGAACTTAAGACACCTGACGCCCTGCCCGGTGAGTTTCCTTTCGTGAGAGGCAACCACAAGGACAACAACCACTGGTATGTTCGCCAGAACCTGGCCGTGGCAGATCCCAAGGAAGCAAACAAGAAAGCACTTGACATTCTGAACAAGGGCATTGACTCACTGGGCTTCCGCATACCTCGCGATTTAGTCTCTGCGGAGAATATCGCTACCCTACTCGACGGGATCTACTGCGAATATGTAGACCTGAACTTCCGTACATGCGCACGCTGCGCTTTGGAATTGGCTCAGATTGTAGACGAATACTTTACCACGAAAGGCTATGACCCTGAGAAACTATCATTCACCGTTGGCTTCGACCCAATAGAGAAGATGCTCACCAAGGGTAAGGATATACGTCCCATCCTGTCTGCTGCACCAAAAATAATAGAAGTTCTCAAGAAGTATCCTAAAGCCCACGTCACTACCGTTCACACCGAGACACTCAACAACGCAGGTGCATACATTGTTCAGGAATTAGGCTACGCTCTTGCATGGGGCAACGAGTACCTCCAGTTGCTCACTGACGCAGGTGTTGACATTGACACTGCAGCCAGGCAGATGAAATTCTACATGGGTGTGTCGGAAAACTACTTCATGGAAATTGCCAAGTTCCGTGCTGCACGCCTGCTATGGGCGCAAATCGTGAAGCAATACGAGCCAAAGTCGGATGACTCATGCAAGATGACCATCAATGCGACAACATCGACATACAACCAGACGGTATTCGACTCGTATGTAAATCTGCTGCGCTCGCAGACCGAAGCAATGTCGGCTGCACTTGGCGGCGTACACTCTCTTGTTGTCACACCGTTCAACGTAACTTATGAAAAGCCGACGGATTTCTCTGAGCGCATTGCACGCAACCAGCAGTTGCTTATCAAGGAAGAAAGCCACTTCGACCGCATTGTCGATCCATCGGCTGGCTCATACTATATAGAGCATCTCACTGATGCCCTGGCACAAGAGGCATGGAAACTCTTCCTGAAGACGGAAGAGGAAGGTGGTTTCCTCGAGGCCTTGCAGAAGGGCATTATCCAAGACGACATAAATGCCACCAACCAGAAGCGCCACGGTGATGCTGCCAAGCGCAAGGAGTTCCTGCTCGGTACCAACCAATTCCCCAACTTCACAGAGAAGAGCGACGGGAAGCGCCCTGTGACAGCAAGTGCGTGCTGCGCGACCGAATCATCGTGCGACACTCCCTTCAAGAAACTCGAGACCACCCGTCTTGCTGCCGACTTTGAAGACCTGCGCATACACACAGAGGAGACGCGTGTTCCCACAGCCTTCATGCTTACGATAGGAAATCTGGCCATGCGTCAGGCTCGTGCACAGTTCTCTTGCAACTTCCTTGCATGCGCTGGCTACAATGTTGTTGACAATCTTGGTTTCAAAACCGTAGAGGAAGGTGTTGATGCTGCTCTTGAGGCTAAGGCAGACATTATTGTGCTCTGCTCTTCAGACGACGAGTATGCTGAATACGCAATTCCTGCATTCAAGTATCTTAATGGCCGCGCCATGTTTGTTGTTGCCGGCGCGCCAGCCTGCATGGACGACCTGAAGGCTGCCGGCATAGAAAACTTCATACACGTGCGCTGCAATGTGCTCGACACTCTCAAGGAATATAATGCTAAGTTAGGTATTTAAGTATTATAGTACGCAAAGACGCAAAGGCATAAAGTTTTATGGTGAGCCAGGAAGAATTTCATAGGTTGCACAAATTGAGCAATGTCGTGATTGGCACTGCCATTGAGGTTCATCGTGAATTAGGCCCCGGTCTTTTTGGAGTCAGCGTATGAGCAATGTTCCTGTTATGCGAGACGGTATCAAGAGGAAAGTAAAAGGCTTCTCTGAGTATACAGGTATAAAACCTGTCAGATAATCTTGTAATCTTCGCGTCGTTGCGTACAAAAAAATAAAGAAAGATGAGAAAACAATTTAATAATATTGATATCTATGCAGGCATCAAGACACAAGACGGTGCCAAGTGGATTAAAGACAACAATATTGTAGCCGACTGGAAGACACCAGAGCACATAGAAGTCCGCCCTGTCTACACGAAAGAGGACCTTGAGGACATGGAGCACCTCGACTTCACGGCAGGAATTCCGCCATATCTGCGTGGACCGTATTCAATGATGTATCCGTTCCGCCCGTGGACTATTCGCCAGTACGCAGGTTTCTCCACTGCAGAAGAGTCGAACGCATTCTACCGCCGTAATCTGGCCGCAGGGCAGAAAGGTCTGTCGGTAGCCTTCGACCTTCCGACGCATCGCGGCTATGATCCGGACAATGCCCGTGTAGTGGGCGACGTCGGCAAGGCTGGCGTGAGCATCTGCAATGAAGAGAACATGAAAGTGCTGTTCTCCGGCATACCCCTCAACAAGATGTCTGTGTCAATGACAATGAACGGCGCCGTCCTGCCAATACTTGCATTCTACATCGTTGCAGGTTTGGAGCAAGGCGCACAGTTGGAGGAAATGGCAGGTACGATACAGAATGACATCCTGAAAGAATTCATGGTGCGCAACACCTATATCTACCCACCAGCATTCTCTATGAAGATCATTGCCGACATCTTTGAGTTCACATCACAGAAGATGCCAAAATTCAACAGCATTTCCATATCAGGCTATCACATGCAGGAGGCTGGTGCTACTGCCGATATCGAACTTGCATACACGCTGGCCGACGGCATGGACTACCTGCGCACCGGCGTCAATGCCGGTATTGACGTCGACGCATTTGCACCGCGTCTGAGTTTCTTCTGGGCCATCGGAATGAATCACTTCATGGAGATTGCCAAGATGCGCGCAGGCCGCCTGTTGTGGGCGAAGATCGTAAAATCTTTCGGAGCAAAAAATCCAAAGTCGCTGGCTCTGCGTACCCACTCACAGACTTCCGGATGGAGCCTTACGGAGCAAGACCCATTCAACAATGTCGGACGCACGTGTATAGAGGCAATGGCAGCCGTGCTTGGCCATACCCAGTCACTGCATACAAATGCTCTCGACGAGGCTATCGCTCTGCCTACCGACTTCTCTGCCCGTATCGCACGTAACACACAGATCTATATCCAGAACGAGACAAAAGTATGCAAGCAAATTGACCCATGGGCTGGCTCATATTATGTTGAGACTCTCACTAACGAATTGGTCCACAAGGCATGGGAGCACATCCAGGAGATTGAGAAACTCGGCGGCATGGCAAAAGCCATCGAGACAGGACTTCCCAAGATGCGCATCGAAGAGGCTGCTGCCCGCACACAAGCACGCATCGACAGTGGAGTGCAGACCATCGTTGGTACAAACAAGTATCGCCTCGACCACGAAGACCCGATAGACATTCTTGAAGTCGACAACACCGCTGTTCGCAAGCAACAGGAAGAAAGCCTGTCACAGGTTCGTGCCAGTCGCGACGAGGCCGCTTGTCAGGCAGCCTTGAAGGCTATTACAGAATGTGTCCGCGAGTTCTCTGAAGGCAAGAAGAGCGAGCAGAACCTGCTCGACCTTGCCGTAAAGGCCGCTCAACTGCGCTGCACATTGGGTGAAATAAGTGATGCCTGCGAAGAAATCGTAGGTAGGTATAAAGCAGTAATCAGAACCATTTCAGGCGTGTATTCATCAGAAAGTAAAAACGACAGCGACTTTGCTCTGGCATGTCAACTGACAGACAAGTTTGCTAAGAAGGAAGGTCGCCGTCCGCGTATCTTTGTTGCCAAGATGGGACAAGACGGTCACGACCGTGGAGCAAAAGTAGTGGCAACAGGATATGCCGACTGCGGTTTCGACGTCGACATGGGACCATTGTTCCAAACCCCGGCGGAGGCTGCACGTGAGGCTGTGGAAAACGACGTACACGTTGTAGGTGCAAGCAGTTTGGCGGCAGGACACAAAACTCTCATTCCTCAACTCATTGAAGAATTGAAGAAACTTGGCCGTGAAGATATAATGGTCATTGCCGGCGGTGTAATCCCTGCCCAAGACTACGACTATCTGTACAAAGCAGGCGTTGCTGCCATCTTTGGCCCTGGCACAAGTGTCGCCAAGGCCGCCGTCGAGATGATGAAGATTTTGCTTGACGAAGAGTAAGAATATCTCTTCCTCATTAAACCATGCAGCGAGGTTGGCCGTGCTTAATCGGCTATCCTCGCTGTCATTTTTGCTGTTATACTCAGAGCCACCAGCATAACTGCATTGATTAGCAAAATAAAAGCAGTGTTTTCAAAAATTAAAACAGCGCTGGCAAAAATTAAAGCAGTGTTTTCAAAAATTAAAACAGCGCTGGCAAAAATTAAAACAGTGTTTTTTCCGAAATTCACAGCAACGACTCGTAAAGCCTGAGCAACTGCTGTGCCGTCTGCTTCCAGGAGAACAACTGTGCGCGCTGTAAGCCCACCCGGCGCTTTTCCTCCCTGAAGGCGCTGTCGTTTTCAAGTCGCAACATCATCTGCGCTATTTCATCGGCACTCTCCGGGTTGACAAGAATGGCATCGTTACCGCCTATTTCAGGCATCGATGAGGTGTTGCTGGTTATAACGGGCGTGCCACATGCCATGGCTTCAAGCAGCGGAATGCCAAAACTTTCGCGCAACGAGGTATAAAGAAAGGCAAAAGCGTTGCAGTAGACATAAGGCAAGTCGCAGTTGACAATATACCCCGGCATCACGAGATGGTCACGTATATTGTCTATGCCGTTACGCCGTATGATGTCCTCCAAATAGTTGCTGTCCAGATCGGCCATCAGCAGAGAGCGCTTCTCCCGCGATTTCTCAAGGTATCGGGAGAAGGCTACCAGCGTACGCTCTGTGTTCTTCTTTGGGTCGGTATTGCCAAGAAAGAAGAAATAGCCTGGCCGACCGATGTACTTCTTATATATTTGTGCTGTGTCTTCGACGGGCCGAAACCATTCATTATAGCCGTTGTATATCATTGCCATACGTTCGCGGGGAATGGCAAGGCGGCCAATGATATTCTCCAATTCAAAATTGGACACAGTGATTATTCGCTTGCACTTGTCGAGTATTCTGGGAACAACAATTCTCCGATAGAGCCATCCCATGTTCTGGTATAGCGAATGGTTCTGCTTGTCGCGCGGCTCAAGGAAAATGATGTCGTGGAGCGTAAGCACCAACGGTATACGGCACCTGATTGGTGCTGTATTGCTTGTGCAGTGAAGCAACTGCACGCCAGCCTTGCGTGCTGCTCTCGGCAGCGCCCACTGCTCCCATAGCGGGTACGACGGACATCTGACCTCCACAACGTGTACATGCTCTGTGCTTTCCACACAGCGATCCTCACCCGGCTTGACAAACACAAAGAATTCATGCTCAGTGTCCATCTGCTGCAGTTGCCTTATCTCCTGCAGCACAACATAGTCCATGCCGTGCTTGTTTTTCCTGAAGATACGCTGTGCTTCTATTCCAATCTTCATACGCTGGCAGGTTTTAGATTTTTCAGTATTCGTGCCGGAACTCCGCCAACTACGCAATAGTCGGGAACGTCGCTCGTAACCACAGCCCCTGCCGCAACAACGACATGACTGCCTATGCTGACCCCGGGAAGTATCACCGCTCCGGCGCCTATCCATACGTCGTCTGCTATTACCACCTGCTGTGTGGAGATGCCCTGCTGGTCGATGCGCCTGGTAATATCGCTGAAGTTATGATTAAGGGCTGTAATGGTGATGCCCTGTGCAAGATTGACATTACTGCCTATCCTTACCGGACCTATCACCGTGCAATGTATACCAATGCGCGTATAGTCGCCTATCTCCACGTCGCCTACGGCATTGTTTATGCAGCAGAACGACTCCACCACACTCTTTCTGCCCAAACTGAATTTACGATACGGCGGACAGTCAAGTCGTACGCTGTGGTATATTTTGGAACCGCGACCACGGTGCTGAAAAAAAGGAGCCAGCAGGCGCACATACCATCTTGGCCGTGCATCCCGCTGGTTCATAATAATATAGTCAATCCAGTGCTTTAGCCGTGGACTGGACTTCAAAGAATTTCTGATGGCTTCCGTATCCATTATGCCGGTTTACTGTATCTCCCAACCAACAGCCGATGCGCCAAGCACAGCAGCCGATGCGCCATCGAGCCCGCTCACGAGGAATTGGGCTTTTCCACGGAAGATATTCATAACGTGAGCATCGTATGCTTTCTTTATAGGCTCCATTATCAGGTCGCCAGCCTTCACCATTCCTCCAAAGAAGATAAATGCTTCCGGCGAGCAGAACGTAGCGAAATCGGCACAGGCCTCTCCCAGCATACGTCCTGTAAACTCATATATCTCCTTAGCCAGCACATCGTCCTTACCTGCGGCTATCGACACATCGAGCGACGTAATATCTTCGGCCTTCATGTCGCGCAGCAGAGAGGGCTGGTCGGTGCTTGCCAAGAGTTCGCGTGCAGTACGGGCCACGCCAGTGGCTGAGCAATACGTTTCCAGACATCCAGTGCGTCCGCATCCACACGTGCGTCCTTCTGCGCCGCGCACCATAGTGACATGGCCTAATTCTCCTGCAAAGCCGTCGCTGCCGTAAACGAGTTGGCCGTTTACTACGATACCTGAGCCGACTCCCGTACCCAGTGTTATGACAATGAAATTCTTCATGCCTCGGGCTACGCCATATACCATCTCGCCTATTGCTGCTGCATTGGCATCGTTGGTCACTGCAACGGGAATTCCATTCAGTTTGTCGCTGAACATCTGAGCCAAGGGCACAACACAATCGTGAGCCCACTTGATATTCGGAGCCGTTTCCACGGTGCCCTTATAGTAATTGCCGTTAGGTGCGCCAATACCCATGGCCTTGATAGTTTCTATACCGCCTACCTGGTCGATGATTGTCTGGAGCGCATCAACTGACGCGTTGACAAAACTCTCAGCCGTGTCGTATTGCTGAGTCTTGATGGCCGTCGTGGCCTTTATCTCGCCACGGGCATCTACAATGCCAAACACGGCATTAGTTCCTCCAAGGTCTAAGCCAATGACGTATGGCTTCTGAAATTGTTGTGCATTCATAAGTATTTCCTTATTAATATAATAATGTGTTGTAATCCGCAGAAAAGACAGCCACAAAATTACAAATTAAGGAATGTAAAACAATAGTTGTTGGGTTAAAAAAACGAAAAAAAATTGCATGCTATTATTATATTACGTAAATTTGCGGATGCAGGCTGCAAGAGCACAGACCTGTTTTTCCTAACCTAAAAACTTTTTTACTATGACTTACAAGGTGATTGACATTGAAGGCGTAGGTGAAGTCTACGCTGAGAAACTTGTTGCTGCCGGCATCAAGACGGACGCTGACCTATTGAACAAATGTGCAAAGCCTGCCGGCCGTAAGGCTCTCGAGGCAGAGACGGGCATTAGCGGCAAACTCATACTGAAGTGGACAAATCACTGCGACCTCTATCGTATCAACGGTGTAGGTCCACAGTTTGCGGAACTGCTTGAAGCCAGTGGCGTCGACACTGTGAAGGAACTTAAGCACCGCGTAGCAGAGAACTTGCAGAAGAAACTGGAAGAGGTCAACGCCCAGAAGAATCTCACCAACCGAGTTCCTGCCGTGGGTGAAATTCAGAAAATGATAGACCAGGCCAAAGAACTGCCTGCAGTCATGGAATACTAAAAACATGAAGCGATTTCTTGTTCTTGCATTATTGACGGCTCTCTCGTGGGGAGCCGTCAGTGCACAGTCTGCCTGGGTTCATCCGTGGATGAAAAAGCGTGTTGCCTACTTCGGCGACTCCATCACCGACCCTCGCAACAATGGCTCCAAGCAGAAGTACTGGCATTTTCTTCAGCAGTGGCTTGACATTACGCCTTACGTGTATGCTGTCAGCGGCCGTCAATGGAATGACATTCCTCGTCAGACCGACCAACTTTTCACGCAGCACGGCGACTCCGTTGATGCCATCCTTATCTTTGTCGGCACCAACGACTACAACAATGGCGTGCCACTTGGCGTGTGGTACACAGAGCGTCAGGAACAGGTTATGTATGGCCACGGCAAGCCAAAGGCTCTCGTCGACCGTACTCGCCGCTATCCTGCAATGGACAAGGATACATACCGCGGCCGTATAAACATTGCCCTTGACAAACTGAAGCGCCTTTACCCTACGAAGCAGATTGTGCTCCTTACTCCCATCCATCGCGCAGGCTTCTACGCCAACGAGAAGAACTGGCAGTGCACTGAGGACTACACTAACCAGGCTGGCGTGTATATTGAAGAATACGTCAACGCCGTCAAGGAGGCTGCCAACGTATGGGCGGTGCCTGTCATCGACTTGAACTCCGTGAGCGGCCTCTACCCGATGCTCGACTCGTTCGTGCAATATTTCAAAAGCGGCGACACCGACCGCCTACACCCCAACGACAAGGGCCATGAGCGTTTGGCGCGCACTCTGATGTATCAACTCTCTGCCCTACCCTGCACTTTCTAACACTGCCCCATTTGTCATCTAATTTTTTATGAAGACAGGACTTTTCATTCCATGTTATGTTGATGCCGTATTTCCAGAGGTAGGCATGGCAACTTACAAACTGTTGCGCCACCTTGATATTGACGTGACATATCCTCAGCGCCAGACATGCTGCGGACAGCCTATGGCCAATGCAGGCTTTGAGTCGCAGGCCATTCCCTTGGCCGAAAAGTTTGAGACGCTTTTTGCTCCTTACGATTACGTTGTTGCCCCCAGCGTATCGTGTACGGCATTCGTAAAACTCAACTATCCGCGACTGCTGGAAGGCCGCCACGAATGTCTTACAAGTGGGCGCATCATGGATGTGGTAGAATTTCTTCACGACGTTGTAAAGGTGGAGCGTCGCCTTGGTACTTTTCCCCATCGCGTCAGCCTTCACAACTCATGTCATGGCGTCCGCGAACTACATCTTTCGTCTCCTTCCGAACAGCATGTCGACAGGTTCAACAAGATTGCCGACCTGCTACGCCTCGTAGACGGCATAGACCTCGTAGAGCCTGAGAGAGCCGACGAGTGCTGTGGATTTGGCGGCATGTTCTCTGTTGAGGAAACAGCCGTCTCAGCACAGATGGGACGCGACAAGGTGGAGCGCCACATTCAGACCGGTGCCGAATATGTCACAGGGCCTGACTGCTCCTGTCTGATGCACATGGCCGGAGTAGCCCGCAAGCACAAGATGCCGATACAGTTTAAGCATGTCGTAGAGATACTTGCAGCAGGGCTCTGACAATTCATAATTTATTGTTTTACTACCGCTCGACTCCGCCGCTTGGCTTGCCAAGAACAAAAACAACGAAGAACAACATTAATGGTCAATGGTCAACTGTCCGCTCGGCTCTGCCGCTTTGACCTTGGTCAAAGAACTACTAAAATGAGTACACAACATAGCAAAGCAGCAAAGCAGTTTCTGCAAAATCAGCAGTATGCCCACTGGCATGATGCCACATTCTGGGCTGTGCGTCAGAAACGCGACAACATGGCTTTTGCCCTCGACGAATGGGAGCAACTGCGCGAGAAAGCATCCGCTATAAAACGCCACACCATCACCCACCTTGACGAATATCTCGACCAGTTTGCAACACAGGCTGAAAAGAACGGCGTGGAAGTACACTGGGCAAAGGATGCCGAAGAGTTTAACCAGATTGTATATGGCATACTGAAGAACAACGGTGTGCGCAAGATGGTCAAGTCGAAATCCATGCTCACCGAGGAATGTGAGATGAACCCCTATCTTGAAGCACGCGGCATAGAAGTTGTAGAGACAGACCTTGGCGAGCGCATCATCCAGTTGAAGGGCCAGAAGCCAAGCCATATCGTGATGCCTGCCATACATCTTAACCACGACGACGTTGGCGAACTGTTTGAGGAGAAACTTGGCTCGGAGAAAGGCAATCACGACCCGACGTACCTCACCTATGTGGCACGTCTGTCGCTGCGCAATGAATTTCTCACCGCCGAAGCCGGCATGACAGGAGCCAATTTCGGCATTGCCGAGACAGGCGACATCGTCGTATGTACCAACGAGGGCAATGCCGACATGTCGACATCATGTCCCAAACTGCATATTGCAGCCATTGGGTTGGAGAAGATAATCCCCAACTACGAGAGTCTGGCTGTTTTCCAGCGCATGCTGTGCCGTTCCGGCACGGGACAGCCCACGACGACCTACACCAGCCATTTCCGCAAGGCACGCCCCACTGCGCAGAAGATGCACATCGTACTTGTCGACAACGGGCGCTCCGAATGGATTGCCAATCCCGAGCATTGGGAAAGTCTGAAATGCATACGTTGCGGTTCGTGCATGAACACCTGCCCAGTTTATCGCCGCTCGGGTGGCTATTCCTACAGTTACTTCATACCGGGCCCCATCGGAATAAACCTCGGCATGCTGCGCGACAGCAGGCAGCACAGCGGCAATGTGTCGGCATGCACGCTCTGTCTGAGTTGCCAGTGCGTATGTCCCGTCAAGGTGAACCTGGGCGACCAGATTTATCAGTGGCGACAGCAACTCGACTCGCTCGGCACAGCCAACAAGGAAAAGAAACTGATGTGCCGCGGCATGTCGATGCTCTACGGCAACACCGCTCTCTACAACATGGCTACCGGCATGGCCCATCTTGCCAATGGCCTGCCCCACCCGTTGCTCCACTGCAGTCTCAATCCTTGGGCAGAAGGCCACGAGATGATGAAATTCCCCAAGAAGCCATTCCACGAGATGATGAAGGCGATGGAGAAAAGTGAGTAGAGAACCAACCTTTTTAAAACCTTTTTTGAAACATGAGCAGCAAGGAAGATATTCTCAAGCGATACCGCGCCAACATCCAGCAGCGCTTCGACATGCCCGACCTTAGCGACATTCGCGCCACCACCTATGCCGAGCCCCTTGTGCAGTTTATCAAGATGAGCGAGGCCGTCGGCGGACAGGTTATAGAAGTCGACAAGGGGCGCGACGTCAACACTCTCATCCGCCAGTTGTACCCCGATGCCCAGCAGATAGCCTCCAATCTTCCCGAGATAACCATTGCCACGCGCAATCCTGATACCGTGGCCAGTGCCGAAGCCCTCAACGGCACCGATGTCGGCATCATCCGCGGCCAGTTGGGCGTGGCCGAGAACGGCTGCATCTGGGTGCCGCAGACCATGAGGGAGAAAGCAGTGTGCTTCATCTCCGAAAACCTTGTGATACTGCTTTCACGACACAACATCGTCAATAACATGCACGAGGCATATCGCAGCATCCGCTTCGACTCGGTCTACGATGGCTATGGCACATTCATCAGCGGCCCGTCGAAGACCGCCGACATAGCACAGGTGCTGGTGATGGGGGCTCAGGCTGCCAGATCGGTCACCGTATTGCTGATGGACGACGACCATTGAACATTCTTTGACCTTGGTCAAAGCGGCAGAGCCGAGCGGTCGTAAAAAAAAACTATGAATTACGAATTATGAATTGAATGATGTTATGGCAAAAGACAAGATAGCATTCGTCTGTGACAACTGCGGCCAGGAGTCGGGCAAGTGGCTTGGCAAGTGTCCCAGTTGCGGCCAGTGGAACACGTTCCGCGAGATCAAGGTCGGCCCGTCGCCTGCAGCATCCCTTCGCTCCGCTGGGCTTGCCGACGGCATCACAGCCAGGAGCCGCGATGCAGCGCGCGTGGTGCGCCTGCGCGACATCTCTTCCCACGACGACCCGCGCATCGACATGCACGACACTGAGTTGAACCGCGTGCTCGGCGGCGGACTCGTGCCCGGCTCCATCGTTCTGCTCGGGGGCGAGCCTGGCATCGGCAAGTCTACCCTCTCCCTGCAGACGGCGCTCCAGATGAGCGAGAAGCGCATTCTCTACGTCAGCGGTGAGGAGAGCGCCCACCAGTTGAAGATGCGAGCCGAGCGCCTCTACGGCGGCAGTGCCACCAACGCCAACGACCACCTTCTCATCCTCTGCGACAATTCGCTCGAGGCCATTTTCGAACATATCAAGGAAGCCAAGCCCGACATCATCGTCGTCGACTCCATTCAGACCATTGCCACCGAGGATGTCGAGTCCAGCCCCGGTTCCATAGCGCAGGTACGCGAGTGCGCCTCGGCTCTTCTGCGCTTTGCCAAGTCGAGCGGCGTGCCCGTCATCCTCATCGGCCACATCACAAAGGAGGGCACACTGGCCGGGCCGAAGATCCTGGAGCACATCGTCGACACCGTAATCCAGTTTGAGGGCGACCAGCATTACATGTACCGCATTCTGCGCAGCACCAAGAACCGCTTCGGCAGCACCTCCGAACTCGGCATCTACGAGATGCAGCCCACGGGCCTGCGCCCGGTGGCCAATCCCTCCGAGTTGCTCCTCACTGCCGACCACGAGGGGCTCTCCGGAGTAGCAATCTCGGCAGCCATAGAGGGCATCAGGCCCTTCCTCGTCGAGACGCAGGCCCTCGTCTCTACGGCAGCCTACGGCACACCGCAGCGCTCCGCCACAGGCTTCGACCAGCGCCGCCTCAACATGTTGCTGGCCGTACTCGAGAAGCGCGTCGGATTTAAGTTGATGCAGAAAGACGTGTTTCTCAACATAGCCGGCGGCCTGCGCGTCACCGACATGGCCATGGACTTATCTGTCATAGCCGCCGTGCTCTCCAGCAATGTCGACACACCGATAGAGGGCGGCTGGTGCATGGCAGGCGAGGTGGGTCTGAGCGGCGAGGTGCGCCCCGTAGCCCGCATAGAGCAGCGCATAGCCGAGGCCGAGCGGCTTGGTTTCCGCCACATCCTCGTACCGCGCTACAGCCTGTCGGGACTCAGCCGCAAGAAATGGCAGATAGAGGTAGTGCCCGTGCGCAAGGTAGAGGAAGCCCTGCGAGCACTCTTCGGATGATAAAGCATTCATTAGTGTCCACTAAAAACGGACGGGTGTCGGTGTTGAAGTTCCATGCGTCGTTGGCATTGTTCTCCTGCTCATGCAGGATTTCCTTTCCCGTCATATCTGCCTATTCAAAAATTTTTTTGTCCGCCACCAGGCGGTATCTGTTTTAGCCGCGAAAGCGGCTAAAACAGATAAATTGGTGAATGGATAAATAGGTTAAAAAGCGAGGCACGCACGAACAAGGAAGTCGTAGTACTTATAGCCGCCGTTGAAGTCGGCATTGCTACCAACGAAGACCAGGCGCCAGGCGATGAAGCCAGGAATGAGCTCCGTAGACGACCAGTAGCGGCCCGACTGCAAGGCTGTGCCGCCGGCGGTACTGAGTTTAGAAGCCAGGCCGCTGTAACTCTTTGTCATGCCCACCGAAGGCTCGCTGTAAGATTCGCCAGAACCACAACCGATAAACATGTACTGCCAGTCCTTGGCAGACGGCAGGCGCCAGGTGCCGCCAGTGACGGCTTTCGACGTATTCCATGCACTGCACCACTCAGCGGCGGTCTTTTCTCCGTTATTACTGCCAGAATTATCCCATGACAGCGCGTTGGAGCTCACGTCCTCCAGCGCAATGGCGAGACCATTGGTGCAGTCGCTGGCATTGCCCACGTAGGCTATCATGGCCACGGCATTTCCTGTAGCCACAGCCTCGGCATC
>CALFIY010000014.1 GCA_937877595.1 uncultured Prevotella sp. | reverse complement strand
TTTTCAGTGCCGACGGCAAGAATGTGCCGTGCACAGTAATCGAAGCCGGTCCTTGTGTTGTCACTCAGGTGAAGACAGTGGAAAAGGACGGTTACGCAGCCCTTCAACTGGCCTTTGGTGAGAAGAAGGAAAAGAACACCACAAAGGCTATGCAGGGAGTCTTCAAGAAGGCTGGTACAACCCCAAAGGCTCATTTGGCCGAGTTCAAGTTCGATGAGGAACACAATCTCGGCGACACCATCACAGTCGACCTCTTCAGTGATGCAGAGTTCGTCGACGTGGTAGGAACGTCTAAAGGTAAGGGCTTTCAGGGTGTTATGAAGCGCCACGGTTTCGGTGGTGTTGGTCAGGCTACTCACGGTCAGGACGACCGCGCCCGCAAACCGGGTTCAATCGGCGCCTGCTCGTATCCCGCCAAAGTGTTCAAGGGAATGCGCATGGGCGGCCAGATGGGTGGCGACCGCGTAACAACGCAGAACCTCAGAGTGTTAAAGGTTATTCCAGAGCACAATCTTATCCTTGTCAAGGGTAGCGTGGCTGGATGCAATGGTTCAACTGTTTTAATTCAGAAGTAAGTCATGGAAATTAACGTATTGAATATCAAAGGTCAGGAGACTGGAAGAAAGGTTACGTTAAACGAATCAATCTTCGGAATTGAACCTAACGACCACGTAATCTATCTCGCTGTAAAGCAGTATCTCGCCAATCAGCGTCAGGGAACAGCAAAGTCAAAGGAGCGCAGCGAGCATGCCGGCTCAACCCGCAAACTGGGTCGCCAGAAGGGCGGCGGCGGTGCACGCCACGGTGATATCAACTCGCCACTGCTGCGTGGCGGTGGCCGCGTATTCGGTCCCAAGCCCCGCGACTACAGTTTCAAACTGAACAAGAAGGTGAAGGCTCTTGCGCGCAAGTCGGCCCTTACATACAAGGCACAGGACAATGCAATAATCGTCGTCGAGGACTTCGACTTCGAAGCACCGAAGACAAAGGAATTCGTGAATATCGCGAAGAACCTCAAGGTGGACGACAAGAAAATACTACTGGTCCTGCCGGAAGTAGACAAGAACGTATATTTGTCGGCTCGCAACCTGCAGCGTGCAGACGTCATGCTCGCCGCTACACTCAACACCTACAAGGTGCTGAATGCAGACGTGCTGGTGCTGACAGAGCGCGCCCTGGAGACTATCGACGGTGTGTTTAACAAATAAAGGAGACAGCAGATATGGCATTTATAATAAAGCCTCTGATTTCAGAGAAGATGACCAACATTACAGAAAAGTCTTCTACGGACAAGACTTACAAGCCAAAGGCTGGAAAGCACCGCGGTGAGGAGGTGACAAAGAAGGCTCAGCCCAAGTATGGCTTCATCGTGAAGCCGGAAGCCAACAAACTGGAGATTGCCAGGGAAGTGGAAGGACTGTACAATGTTTCGGTAGAGAGTGTGAACACCGTTCGCTACGCCGGCAAGCGCTCGCAGCGCTACACCAAGGCAGGGCTGCTTCGCGGTCAGAAGAACGCGTTCAAGAAAGCCATCGTTACTCTCAAGGAGGGCGATATGATTGATTTTTATAGCAATATCTAATAAAAAATGGCAGTACGTAAATTAAAACCCGTTACACCGGGTCAAAGACACAAGATTATTGGCACGTTCGAGGATATTACTGCATCCGTGCCAGAGAAGTCTCTCGTTTACGGTAAGCGTTCTACCGGCGGTCGAAACAACACCGGTAAGATGACAGTACGCTACATGGGCGGCGGTCACAAGAAGAAGTATCGTATCATCGACTTCAAACGAGAGAAAGATGGTGTTCCAGCCGTAGTGAAGACAATAGAGTACGACCCGAACCGTTCGGCCCGTATCGCATTGCTTTTCTACGCTGATGGTGAAAAACGTTACATAATTGCTCCTAACGGACTGGAAGTGGGTGCCACGCTGATGTCGGGTGCCGAGGCAGTTCCTGAGGTAGGAAATGCACTTCCACTGGCAAACATCCCCGTGGGTACTGTTATCCACAACATCGAGATGCGTCCCGGACAGGGTGCCAAGTTGGTCCGCTCGGCAGGTAATTTTGCTCAGTTGACTTCGCGTGAAGGCAGTTACTGTGTGATCAAACTTCCATCGGGAGAGACTCGCAAGATCCTCTCTGCCTGCAAGGCAACGGTGGGCAGCGTAGGTAATTCAGACCATGCCCTGGAACAGTCGGGTAAGGCCGGACGTTCGCGCTGGCTCGGTCGCCGTCCACACAACCGTGGTGTTGTGATGAACCCGCACGATCACCCAATGGGTGGTGGTGAAGGCCGTCAAAGCGGTGGACACCCGCGCTCTCGCAAGGGCTTGTACGCAAAGGGCCTGAAGACTCGCGCTCCTAAGAAGCAGTCGAACAAGTACATAATCGAAAGAGCAAACAAGAAGTAAAACACGAAGTTAAGAAAGAGAAAATTATGAGTCGTTCACTTAAAAAAGGTCCATACATTAACGTATCGCTCGAAAAGAAAATTCTCGCCATGAACGAGAGTGGCAAGAAGAGCGTGGTGAAAACCTGGGCCAGGGCATCAATGATCTCCCCCGATTTCGTGGGACACACTGTTGCTGTTCATAACGGAAACAAGTTCATCCCTGTCTACATTACCGAGAACATGGTGGGTCACAAACTCGGAGAGTTCTCGCCGACACGACGCTTCGGCGGCCATGCTGGCAATAAGAAGTAATTCCCAGGGAAATCGAAAACCAGAAAATTGAAAATTAAAGATAATGGGAGCAAGAAAAAGATTAACTGCTGAAAAAAGAAAAGAAGCAAAAAAGACGCAGTATTTTGCTAAACTGAGAGGCTGTCCCTCATCGCCACGCAAGATGCGCTATGTCGTCGACATGATACGCGGCATGGAAGTTAATCGCGCACTCGGCGTACTGAGATTCTCCAAGAAAGCAGCCTCGGAGAATGTTGAGCAACTCCTTCGTTCGGCCATTGCCAACTGGGAGGCCAAAAACGACCGTAAGGCAGAAGACGGAGAACTCTACGTGAGCCGCGTCTTCGTGGATGAAGGTGTGACAATGAAGCGCATGAGACCAGCACCTCAGGGACGTGGATACCGCATCCGTAAGCGCTCTAACCACGTAACACTGTTTGTTGACACCAAAACTAATGATTAAGAAAGTATGGGACAGAAAGTAAATCCAATCAGCAACCGTCTTGGCATCGTCAAGGGTTGGGACTCAAATTGGTTTGGAGGCAAGGACTTCGGAGACAACCTGGTGGAAGACCAGAAAATCCGCAAGTATCTCAATGAGCGACTGGCAAAAGCCAGCATCTCGAAAATTGTCATCGAACGTACGCTCAGGTTGGTTACCATCACCATCTGCACGGCACGCCCCGGACTTGTCATTGGTAAGGGAGGACAAGACGTCGACAAACTCAAGGAGGAGTTGAAGAAACTCTACGACAAGGAAATACAGATCAATATCTTCGAAGTTAAGAAACCAGAACTCGATGCAACTATCGTAGCCAACAACATCGCTCGCCAGATAGAGGGTAAGATCGCTTACCGCCGTGCTATCAAGATGG
>CALFIY010000013.1 GCA_937877595.1 uncultured Prevotella sp. | reverse complement strand
CTTAAAATCCCTTGGCCAGTGATGGCTGTGCGGGTTCGAGTCCCGCTCGCGGCACAGAAGGCAGGAAAAAGCCTTTGGAAATCATGTTATGGCAGCAGTATTTCTTCACTGCTGCTATAATTTTTTTAAACACTGCTGTGACGAAAATAAAAACAGTGTTTACGAAAATTAAAACAGCGCTGGCGAAAATAAAAACAGCTGAAATTTTCACCAGTACTAACGTGCTGAAAATAAAGCGATTAGAAAGCGGTCAGAAAACGTATGTCCTGACGGCGACGGAGAAAGCCGAAAAGCGTCTTGCCTGCTTCGTAGAGAAGCATCTGCCACCAGGCCCCGCTGCATTGGTCGGGAAATTCGCTGCGCAGTGCCGTCTTGTCGGCCAGAGGCATGTCGGCGGCACGCAGGCGCTTGGTGATGCGTCCCCGCCAACAGGCTCGCTGTAGCGGCGTGAGTTGGCACAACGATGCGATGTAACCCACGGTATGCTGCTCGTCACGCCACCGTTTCATTACGTCGGTCTTGGCATGCTCGGTGACTTTTGCCGGATGCTGGCGGAAGTCGTTGAGCATCTGCCATACTTCTACCACTTTGCCCTGAGCGCATACGCTCGACCAGAAATGCCAGTCGCCACAGTAGCGATAGTCGCGGTAGCGCGGATCAACGCCATCGAGCGCCGAACGACGGAATACCGCCATGCTGGCGTTGTATATCTCGTTGAAAATGAGCATGTGGCGGAGGAAGGCAATGCTTTCGTGCACCACAACGCCCTCGTCGTTTGGCTGTGGATTGCGACTATTGTGCTCGGTAAGCATCTGCCCCTCGCTGTCTATCAGTCGCGAATGGCAGTAGGCCACGGCAGCATCGGGATGCAGCGTAAGTTGACCGGCAAGCGTCGACAACAGCGTGGGATGGGCCACGTCGTCGCTCTCTGCAATCCATACAAATTCGCCACGGGCCAAGTCCATGCCGCGCTGCCATTGCACGAAGGTGCTTCCCGTATTCCTGTCGTTGAGCACGACATGGCTCACGCGGCTGTCGTCAGCATAGGAGCGCAGTATCTCGCAACTGTTGTCGGTAGAACAGTCGTCGAGAAGTATTACCTCAAAGTTCGGATAATCCTGCTGCAGCACGCTGTCAATGCGCTGGCGCAGATACGGAGCGTGATTGTAGTTGGGAATGATTACCGAGACGAGTGGATGTGGCATTACGTTCAGAGGAATTTCTTGATGCGGTTAAGCGAGCGGCGCATCCTACGCTTCTGTTTGCGAGGATCCTCGTAGACTTGCGATATAAGGCGGCGCACGGCGGCATCGGGAAGGCGGTCGATGTCGGTAAACGACGGCTCATACTTGTCATTGTCGTACCATGTGGCAATGTACGCCTTGAGTTTGTCGGGGCCAAAGCCAATCAGCGGAACACGGAAACTCATGGCGGTAATGGCTCCGTGCAGACTGCTGCCAATGTAGATACGCGCGCCACGAATGAGGTTCATTATGTCCCATATGCTCGGCTCATCCACCAGAGTGTAGATGTCCTCGGGGAGCAGTTGCGCTATCTCGGCAAGCGCTTTCTGGTCGTCGTGGCCTGGAGCGGTGCCGATAGGACACAGGCAGATATGGACTTCCTGCGACAGGGCAATATACTTAAGCATGGCTGCCAGTTGGGTAGCATGGTCGCCGAGGTAGCGCAGACCTATCTGGAAGAAGACATAGCGGTGGCTACGAATGGCTTTGATGCGCGGAGCCGTCTTCTGCTGCAGGAAGGCCTTGCTGAACACCTCGCTCATCATAATGGCAGAGTCGGGACAAAGCCTGTGCCACTGCATCATCTTCCAAAGACCTTTGCTGGTCATGCTGTCGCGCACGGCAATATAGTCGGCAGAGCGCAGCACTTCCTTGTTCCACTGATTGCGGCGCAGATCGATTATCGTATAAAGGGCTGTGCAACTTACGGAATTGTAGACTACAGCATTGAGATTGGGCAACTCCTTCTTGCCTATCGTGTACGGATAGCGCGTGGGATGGGGCACGCTGTCGGCATCGCGCCCTACGTATTCCATGATGTCGGGCCAGACGCTGAAAAGACATTCGCCACCGGCAACGATGAGCACATTGCGCACGTCGGGCGACATACGTGTCAGCACTTCGAAAGCCTCAGTTGGCAGTGCTCCGCGCTCACTGAGGTCGGAGGCTGTGGTACTGACGAAGTGCATCTCGTCGGCTTTTGCCCCGATGTAATGGCGCACTATGTAGGGGAAAAGCAGGTCGCCATAGTTGAAACGGTCGCTGGCAGCCAGCACATAGACCACCGTCTTGCGCCGCGACTTCCTGAGGCCGAACAGTCGCATTATCGTAGAAAACATTTCCGCTGGAGAAATTGAGTGTTGAGAGATAATGGTTTTACTTACTCATCAAGAGGAATGCGCTCCTTCCAGAAACTTTCCCAATAGCGCGCGTTGGTATCGTGACAGCCGAACGGCATCACTCCCTTGGTCAACTGCAGGCACCAGCGCGGGGCTTTCTCGAACGAGAAATACAGGGCCTCGTCCCACCTGGGCATCTTCAGGTGCTCACGGCGCTGCAGGAGTATGCAGATAAGCACGTCCTCCATGTGGGCATGCTTGCCGGTGATGGAGGCAATGTAGTCGCGGTTGCGCTCCATGATTTCGCGCATCTTGCTGATGCGGCGCAGACAGAAGCCGCCGTTGCCGACCTTGTGGAAAAGGTGGGCAGAGTGAACACGGTCGTTACGGATGGGCTGTAGTT
>CALFIY010000012.1 GCA_937877595.1 uncultured Prevotella sp. | reverse complement strand
GCTGTGGTCGTCGTTCAACGGCTACAACCCCGTCATTCCTTGCGGTCACACCGACTCGCTGGGCAACGGATCGGGCGTGGTGGAATATACTATGCCGTCCTCTTACGACAGCGGCAACACAAAGGTTGTCAGCGTACCCCGTTACCGTGGCGTGGAGAACCCGTTTGCTCACATTTGGCAATGGACGGATGGCATCAACGTCCGTATCAACCCGACCACCGAAAACGGAGGCAACAACCTCTCGGAGGTGTTCGTATGCAGCGACCCCAGCAAGTTCAACGACAGCAACTACACGGGCTACAGCCTCGTAGGTAACGAAGCCCGTATCGGAGGCTATGTCAAGGAACTTATCTTCGGAGAGGGAGGTGAGATTATGCCAAAGGCCGTAGGCGGCGGCTCCAGCACCTATTTCTGCGACTACCACTATACGAACATATCCACCTCCGTTACGTTGCGTTGTGTCCTGTTCGGCGGTAGTGCGTATGGCGGTGCGTCTTGCGGCTTCGCTTTTGCGCACTCGAATTACTCCCCCTCGAATGCGTATGCGCACCTCGGCTCTCGCCTTTGCTTTATACCCGCAGCGTAAGCGTCCCCCGAAAAATCGTCCCCGTCGCCTCGCCTTGGCATACTGCCCTTGCTGGGCGGTGGGGGCTTAACAGAAAAAACAACTTAAAAAAGTGTAGTATATGAACAACGAGAACATAAAACCAGTAGGGGCAGAGGATGATGGTAGCCTTGCCTTTCTGAACATACCACGAGACGAGAACAGCCGTTCGATGAAAGGAGGCGAGGTGAAGCAGTCGAAGATTGTAAACACCTCCTTTTGGGTGCATGACTTCCTCGAAGATGTGCCTACCCGTTTCAGCAAGAGCAAGGGAACGAGCGGGCAGACACTCGTGCAAATCAGACCAAACAGGGACAGTCCAGAGTCCGAAGCGCAGAAATTCTTCACGGGGTCGCAGGACATCCTGTATGTGCTGCAGAAAATCCGTGAAATGAACAAGTTCCCACGTCGCGTGACACTTCGCGCTGACGGGAACAGATACTATTTTGAGTGAATACTAACGGTTGGTCGCTCCTGTGGTGTCCTGTTCAGCGGTAATGCGAATAACGGTGCGAATTGCGGCTTCGCTTATGCGAACTCGAATAACACCCCCTCGAATACGAATGCGAACATCGGCTCTCACCTATGCTTATAAATTAGGCTCACGCCTAACGATATAAAACAAACAAGAGGGGAGCGGCAACCATGCCTCTTGGCAAAATACTTCCGAAGTCAGAAAGGAGCTAGTAGGAACGCCCTTTGTAACGGCTACCGAACGCCCCGATTATGTAAGCAAAGCAACAAAGATGAAACGTGTAGGTAACTTATACGGGAAAATCATATCGCTGGAGAACCTGCGGCTGGCTGATGAAAAGGCTCGCCGTGGGAAAACCAGTACCTACGGTGTGCAGGTGCATGAGCGTAACCGCGAGGCCAACCTGCTTGCCCTGCACGAAGCACTCCTTACCAAGACCTACCACACCTCGCAGTATCAGATATTTAAGGTGTACGAGCCAAAGGAGCGCATCATCTATCGCTTGCCCTATTATCCCGACCGTATCGTGCATCATGCCATTATGAACGTGCTGGAGCCGATATGGGTATCAGTATTCACGCACAACACCTACTCCTGCATCAAGGACAGGGGAATAGAGGGGTGCGCCCGTGCCGTCCGCAAGATAATTGCGAGGTACGAGGGCAGACCGCTCTACTGCTTGAAGATAGACATCAAGAAATTCTACCCGTCAATCGACCACGAAGTGTTGAAGCGCATCGTGCGGCTGAAAATCAAGGATAAAGACCTGCTTTGGCTGCTCGACGAGATTATAGACTCGGCTCCTGGACTGCCGATAGGCAACTACCTCTCGCAGTACCTCGCCAATCTGTGTCTCGCCTACTTCATGCACTGGGTCAACGAGCGTCTGCATATCGAGATAGGCAAGCCCGAACCGTTCGACGCTACGGAGTATGCCGACGACATACCCCTGTTCGCGGACAACAAGGAGGACTTGCACAAGGCTTTCAAGGCGATAAAACGGTACATGGATGAAGAACTGCACCTTACTATCAAGGGCAATTGGCAGATATTCCCCATTGCCGAGAACCGCTACGACAAGCACGGACGCGCTCTTGACTATGTAGGCTACAAGTTCTACCGCAAGCAGACCCTCATGCGCAAGAGTATCAAGAAAAACCTATGCCGTATCGTGTCAAGGCTCGGAGGCAAGGAGCCGTCACTTTCCTATAAGGAGTTCAAGATGGCTATTGCCCCTTGGATTGGCTGGGCGAAACATAGCAACAGCAAACATCTTCTCAAAACAATTCTAAACTCCAAGTATTATGGTATTTTACGACATGAAGCCCTCGGTATTCGAGGCAGTAGGCAACGGAAGTTATATCTACCGTTGGAACATCGAACAAGTGGACGCTCCAGTATCTGCCGACGCAGAAGAAGAGAGCGCAGAACCTCGCAAGCAATGGCAATGTGAGGAAGTGGTAATTTGGGCTCCCGTATCAGCCAACAAGATTACGGAGGCCGTGCTGACCCACCTGTGGTCTGCCAACTACGAGCAGAAACTGGCCAACGAGTACAATGCCGCCAACCTCGGCCTGTACGGTGCAAAGACCAGCGAAGCCGCCAAAGCCAAGATACAGGCCTACACGGACTTCCTGACCGCTCGCGCTGCCGTCAAGACACAGATTGACGAGGACTGCGAGGAACTGGGTATCAAGTAGGCCGGAGCCTACCATGCTAAAACGCGCTCTCGCAAGCGAAAATCCGCTTGACTGGCACTTATACAGGGCGGTGGATAATCGCTTGCGAGACGCAATTTTTGATAAAAATAACTCCATCAGACAATGAAGATTTTCGGAAGCAATAATCGGCTGATACTCGATGTTGATGTCGATGCCAATAGTTACAGAAACAGGGTGATAATGGGCGACCATAATCTGACCCTGTATTTCTCCCTCGCGGAGCATGTCGAGATACCTGTGGGCGCATACTGCGACTATCAGAACGAGCGTTATACGCTGGAGCGTCCCGAGGCTTTGAAGATGAAGCACAGCCGATATTTCGAGTACACCGTGAAGATGGAGAGTTACGAGGCCAAGGCCAAGATATGGATGTTCCGCAACCCCGTTGACGGGCGCGTGAAATTCCCTCTGACGGCTACGCCCCGTGAGCACCTGCAGATGTTCGTCGATAACATGAACCGCAGGGATAGCGGCTGGTCGATAGGCTCATGTATAGGCGGCTCGGAAGTGCTTATCACCTACGACCATGTGAAGTGCTACGAGGCTATCGGCCTCATGGCACAGCAGTTGAATACAGAGTACGAGTTTAACGGGAAAGTTGTGTCGCTGCGCAAGGTTGAGTACAACAAGAGTAATCCCCTCCCTCTGTCATACGGACGCGGCAACGGCTTCAAGCCCAACGTAGGCCGCAGCAACAGCAGCGACAAGCCACCTGTGGAAATCCTTTTCGTGCAGGGCGGCGACAAGAATATTGACTATTCCAAGTACGGGGCTTCGGAACTGCGACTGCCAAAACTACAGACCATAGGCTACGACGGTGAGCATTTTGAGGATGAGGACGGCTATAACGAGGCCAACGCTCGGCACTACGTCGTTGACGACCTCGGCCTTTCCATACAGCGGCTTGGCGGTACGCCAAGCACCTACGCGGAAGACAGCCTCGACTGCTCGGACATCTGCCCGAAGCGTGTGGGAACGGTAAGCAGCGTGGTAGCCGTTGACGCAGAGAAGAACCTGTACGACATCATAGACAACAGCATACCCTCCGACCTCGACTACTCGCTCTGTCAGATAGAGGGCGAGACCATGACTATTATCTTCCAGTCGGGAATGCTTGCAGGGCGTGAGTTCGACGTAAACTATTTCCACGATCCGAGCGGCACACCGAACACCAGCAACTACAAGGCTGGCCGTCGTTTCGAGATTGTGCCAGCGGAGATTGACGGCATTGTAATGCCCAACGCCACTTTCTGCCCCAGTGCGGATGATACCGATACCTATGCCGTATTCAACTGTATGCTGCCAGCGGCATACGTCGGTGACAACGCCACGAAGTCGGGTGCGGAATGGGATATGTTCCGTACTGCTGTCAAGTATATGTTTGACAACGAGGAACAGAAGTTCACGTTCAAGGGTGAACTGGACGGCCTCTGGGCGAAAAAGGACTGGAACAACATAGGCGGTCGTATCATCCTCGGAGGCTATGTCCTGTTCAGCGACGACCGCTTTCAGAAAGACGGCGTGCTGGTGCGTATCACGGGCATCAAGGACTACATCAACAACCCCCATTCTCCCGTGATAGAACTTTCCAACGAGACCGTTTCTGCTGGCTTCAGTTCTGAACTGAACAAGATGCAGGGCGAGGAGGTGCTTATTGAGGAGTACCACCGTGACGCGCTCAACTTCACGAAGCGACGCTGGCGCGACGCGAAAGAGACCATGAGCATGTTAGAGGCTGCTTTGCTGGAGAACTTCACGGAGAGCATCAGCCCTATAGCCATACAGACCATGCAGATGCTTGTCGGTGACGAGTCTCTGCAATTCCGTTTCGTGAACAACGCCACAAACCCTGTGGTCGTGCCTCATAACATCGTCTATGACCAAGAGAGCAAGGTGCTGACGGCTCCTGCCGGAATTATCCAGCACATGACGCTGGGCATCGCCTCCGTCAGTTCGGAGCATGACGTGAGCGAATACAAGTTTTGGAGCCTCCCCGAATACAACAGCGCGGCACTTCTCGACGGAACGAAGAAATACTACCTTTATGCCAAGGTCAGCAAGAATACGCAGACGGGCGAGTTTGTCCTGTCCGAGACCGCTATCACCATGGAGGGTGTTTCGGGCTACTATCACCTGCTCGTAGGCATACTGAACAGCGAACATGAGGGAGAGCGTTCTTTCGTGACCCTCTACGGCTTCACGGAGGTACTGCCTGGCCGTATCACTACCGAGCGCGTGGTGTCGGGTGACGGCAACTCCTACTTCGACATGCTCAACAACGCCATGAAACTTGGCAACATGCTCGACTTCAATAGCAGGGGTGACGGCCAGTTGCGCCTCAAGGGTACGATTGTGCAGAGCACAGGCGGCGAGGCCGAAAGTCCGCTGGGCTGCTATCGCGGCCAATGGCAGTCGGACACCGTCTATTACACCAACGACGAGGTATGGTACACCACCAGCGGCTACACGGCAACCTACCGTTACATCAATAGTGAGCCGAGCCGTGGCCATGCGCCTACGGAAAGCCTCTACTGGCAGGTCGTGGCCGCTGGCAGAAACGGCTCTGACGGTAGCCATATCGTGAGCGCGTTCTGTGTTCAGCCTGTAGGCACGACCCCCGAAACGCCTTTGGAGGGTGCGCTGCCTCCTACGGGTTGGTCGGTCAATCCTCCTACGCGCAATGACGGCTACTGCCTGTGGATGATACAATGTACCGTGAGCGGTGACGGCTCGTTTGGCTCTTGGTCGGCTCCCGTCCGTATTTCTGGCGACAAGGGCGACGCAGGAGTTGACGGCACGGATATAGAGTTTATCTATAAGCGGAGCAACACCCTACCGACGGCAGCAGACACCCCCTCGACCTCACAGACGGATGATTATGTACCGTCGGGCTGGACGGACAACCCACAGGGCGTTTCCACTTCCTACAAATACGAGTGGATGGCTATGCGTACCAAGACAGCCGGAACATGGAGCGCGTTCTGTACCCCCGTCGTGTGGAGTGCCTACGGCGACCAAGGCATAGACGGTGACGGCTTCGAGTACGTCTTCAAGCGTACAACGACAGAGACGGCTCCGAGCATTTCAGACGATGGCACGGTAGGAGGAAAGACCAAGGCCGACGATGATTTTGTGCCGAGCGGCTGGAGCGACAACCCTACGGGCGTTGACATCAACAACAAGTACGAGTGGGTCAGCACCCGTAAGAAGCACCTCGGAACGTGGGGTAGTTTCTCCACCCCTACCCTGTGGGCTACCTACTCCGAGCAGGGCGCAAGGATCGTGAGCGTGTTCTGCTGTCTGCGCAGCGACCAGTCGGCCACCAAGCCCACACAGGCCGCTTACCCACCGTCGGGCTGGAGCGTGAACCCTCCGACCCGTAACACAGGCTATGTGCTGTGGATGAGCCAATGTACCATATCGGGCACGGGCGTTTTCGGCACATGGTCAGACCCCGTGCGTATCAGCGGAGATAAGGGTGACGCTGGCGAGGACGGCACGGACATTGAATTTATCTACCGACGCAGTAACCGTATGCCGACGGCCAGCGACAAGCCGCGTAACAACCCGTACATTGACGATTATGTACCTGGCCGAGAAAGTACCATGCGCCTTGTTACTGCCTCCTCCCTGCGCTTCACGGAGAGCGGAGGCCTACGCTTCAACCAGCAGAACACAGACTGGTCGGACAACCCCAAGGGCGTGACTTCCGAAGTCAAGTACGAATGGATGTGTATGCGCATGAAACAGGCTGGAGAAAGCACTTGGGGCGACTGGACTGACCCCGTTGTGTGGTCGGCTTACGGAGACCAAGGCTTGGATGGCGACGGCTTCGAGTACGTCTTCAAGACCACCAACGAGGAAGTGCCACCCGTGCTGTCCGAGGATAGTTGGACTGACAGCGGCAACGTGACACACCACCGTACAGACAACGACTTTGTGCCGCAGGGCTGGACGGACGACCCGTCGGGCGTGAATGCCGCCAACCGCTACGAGTATGTGGCTACGCGACGCTCTACAAATGGCGTGTGGGGCAACTTCTCTGCCCCTGCACTATGGGCGCGTTACTCCGAGGACGGTACCAGCGTGAAGATATGCGGCACGGCTCTCGGACACTACGCTACGCTGGCAGACTTTGACAGTGCGAAGTCTGGGCTGTCAGATGGCCTGTACCTCATAACGCTGGACGGCTCGACCTACAACCGTGTGGCGAAACTTACCAGCGGCTCTTATGTCCTCATGACGGCCACCAACGGCGACGGCTACATCATGCAGTCAACAGGACACCTTTGGGTGGCTACAGATAACGGCTGGCAGGACGTGGGACAGATACGAGGCAATGACGGCACCAACGGAGCGGCAGGTAACTATACCGAGTTCCGCTATCGCGTGAACGGCTCAACGACCGTACCACCGTCACTTGTCAAGACGGCACTCAATCCGAGTGGCTGGGTGACTGCTATGCCCGAAGTAGGGGAACTGCAATACCTGTGGCTGACCGTGGCCACAAAGTCGGGTAACGGTCAGACCCTCATCAGCCAATGGACTACTCCTATCCGCGTGACCCCCTACGACGGCAAGGACGGAACGGACGGACGCAACGGGCAGGACGCAGTACAGACATATACTTGGATAAAGTATGCCGACGACGCCAACGGCACGGGCATGAGCAACTCGCCTGTTGATGGCCAAGGTAACTTCAAGGCATATATCGGATTCGCCTATAACAAGACCACCTCCGTAGAGAGCGACGACCCAGCAGATTACAAGTGGTCGCTGTTCAAGGGTACGGACGGAACCGACGGTATAGACGGTGCGGATGGCAAAGACGGTAAAACGCTCTACACATGGATAAAGTATGCCGACGCGCTGGCCTCCAGCGGCTACCCCACTACCATATACGACACTCCGACCTCTAACACAAGGTACATCGGTATCGCTGTAAACAAGACTACGCAGACGGAAAGCACCAATCCCCGTGACTACGTTTGGTCGAAGTTCCGAGGCGACGATGGAGTACCAGGAGCAGACGGAACGGATGGCACGGACGGTGAGGACGGACGCGGCATTACTAGCGTTACGGAGTTCTACGCTGTCAGCAGCAACCGCAGCACCGCTCCTACCTCATGGAGTACGTCAATACCCACCATGACCTCCACAAACAAGTATCTGTGGAATAAGGAGCGCGTCTATTACAGCAAGGGAACGGCCTACGAGGACACGACACCCGTAGTGATAGGCGTGTATGGCGAAAAGGGCGACGAGGGACGCGGTATCGTCAGCGTGACGGAAATGTACCTCGCCAGCAGCCTTGCTTCGGGCGTGACGAAGAACACCGTAGGCTGGAGTACCAGCGTTCAGAGCGTAAGTGCCTCCAAGCCCTACCTATACAACTACGAGATTATCCAGTACACCGACTCTACAAGCGAGGAAACAGACATTTCGCTCATCGGCCATTGGGGTGCTGACGGTACGGACGGCAAGGGAATAGAGGTTAAAGGCGTGGCGAAAGCGCATTTCAGTTCTTATGAAGAATACAACAGCGCAAGCAAGGTGAGCGGGTATCTCTACCTCGTGGATAACAACGGAGCGCGTATCTACCAGCCAAGAGCGGCAGGCAGTTCATTCTCGCTGGCCAACGACGGCGACGCATATATTACAGACGATACGGGCAACCTCTATGTCGCAGGTGCTACTGGCTGGACTGATGCAGGGCAGATACGAGGCGGCGACGGTGACGAGTACGAGTTTGTCTATCAGCGTACCATGGCAGAAGAGGCTCCGACTCTCACAGAGGGCAGCGGCAGGGAAAATGACGATTATGTTCCCGATGGCTGGAGCGACGATCCGCAGGGCGTGACGGATGAATACCCCTACGAATGGTTTGCCATGCGTAAGAAGTCAGACGGCGTGTGGGGCTATTTCTCCGAGCCTGCACTTTGGGCTACCTATGCCTCGCAGAGCAATCCTAATCTGCTGGAGCAGACGGAGTTTGAGAGCGAGAACAACATGCACAAGTGGACTACGCAGAGCAAGTATTCGGGCAATAGTTACGAGGATGAGGTCTCTACGCATATCCGTAAGAACGGCAAGGATGGTTTCAACTCCTACTTCGATAGCACTATACGCACAAAGGGCGAAGTGAACCATAAGGAAGTGCTGCAACAGATTGTATTCAAGCCCGACGGCTCTGTGCAGAAACTGATGCCCTCCACATGGTACACCCTTTCATGGTGGATGCGCAGCGGTCAGAACGGTATCACGGTAAACGAGACGAGCAACAACTACGGCTTCGCCCGTTATGATGTGTACCTCGAAGCAGGGAAGGGGTACAGATTTTCAGCCCTCGGCTACATCAATAGTGTGGCAAAGGCCGCAGGACATGCAGGAGCCGTGTACATCTTCAATAGTGGCTGGACGTGGAACAAGCGGCTGGAGTTCGACCAGTCATACGGGCTGACAAAATCCGTGACGTTCTCTGATGTTCCGGCAACGGGTAACTATATCATCATGGCCTATATGGGCAGAAGTCAGACCGAGAGGCCGAATGTCAGCAGTTCGGAAATGTTCACCCTCGTCAACTATATGCTGCAAATAACAAGTCATGGTGTCCTGTACACCTATTGTTACCCGTCGGCCATCGACACCAGCGCGACGCAGTATATTGACGGTGTAGCGAAGTCCTCCAAGCCGTCAGACGGTAACAACGTGTGGCCGCTCTCTCCTACTGGCACTACATGGGTCAAGCACTCGTTCACGTTCAAGACCAAGGCGACGATAACTGCTGCACAGCAGCATATCCTCTTCCGCTTGCTCCCGTCAGTAACCAACGCTGCCGAGGCGTGGGTGGAGATATGCCAGCCGAAACTCGAAGAGGGCAAGATTCCGACGGCCTACCAGCCCAACAGCAGCGACCTCCACGGCAACGGCTACGAGTTCCGCTATGCGAAGAACAATTCGGCTACCATTGCCCCCTCTATCGTCGTTACAGACGCGATACCTGCTGGCTGGAGTACCGAACAGCCGACGCTCAACGCTGGGGAATACATGTGGTTTACCTGTGCGAAGAAACGTACCGACGGCACTCTCATAGGCGTGTGGAGCACTCCGCTACGTCTGACACCACAGGACGGCAAGGACGGTGTTTCGGCTGCTGCCGTGTACCGAGGCACTTATAGTGCTACCAAGACGTACTACGGCAACAGCCAGCGCGTCGATATTGTCAAGTACGGCACGGCGTGGTACATTGCGCGTGTGGATGCCCCTAACGGCACGGGCGGCTTTGTCGGCTTTGCGCCTACAAACACGGACTACTGGAACCCGTTCGGCTCGTCATTCGAGAGCGTGGCAACGAGCCTCCTGCTTGCGGAACTGGCTAACATCGCTGGCTTCATCTTCCGTAACAACAGGCTGGAGTCGCAGAAACTCGCTGACGGCACGACCACCGACGGGGCTACGACGGCAACGCCTATGGTTTTCCTCGACGGCAACAACGGCATAGCCTCTTTCGCTGGCGGTAAGGTGCAGTTTAACTCCGACGGCTCTGTGAATATCGGCAACGGCAAGTTTACCATTGACACCAATGGCAACGTGTCTATGAATAACGTGACTATGCAGAATATCACGGCCAACAGCGGCACGTTCAAGGGGGTAATCAATGCAGAAAGCGGACTGATCCTGAAAACACAGAAAAGCACGGCTGCTTCCGGTTCTATCAACGCGGCGACGGTGTTCTTTGTCAACAAGTACACTGGTAGTGAAGGCACAGGCAACGACTACAGGACGCATTTCAATATGCCAGCCAACCCGAATACTGGACAGATGCTGACCGTAAAGAATGCTAACACATACCGAGAGATATGCCTGTACGGTAACGGCCACAATATCGTTCCGGGTGCTTCCAGCGAATGGGATTATCCAGATTACGTTGCTGGTGGCAGTTACGGCCTTATCGCACAAGGCCGCTCAAAGCAGTACATCTTCGACGGCACCGTATGGCAGGTGGTAGGCCAGTATGATGCATGATTTTTGACTCTCCGAGGTTAAGAAATCACAAATTCAGAGCCTCGGAGCGTTGATTTTTGCCTAATTGTGATTATATTATAAACATTTTGAGTACCTTTGCAAAGTAATTCATATCGATATGCAGTATATATATAACATTTGGAAAGCGTTTTTCGCATTCATCGGTGGCTGCGTAGGCTGGTTTGTAGCCGAGTTCAAGCCTACGTTCCCTCTCATCATCGTAGCAGTTATCTTCATTGTCTATGACGCTTACACGGCCTATGCTCTCGACAAGCGCGTACACCATAAGTACCCCGACAAGACGAGGCGCAGAGAGGCCAAATTTACGTCGTTTGCCTTTGGCAAGGTCATCAAGCAGACAATCCCGAAGCGGCTGTGGCTCATCATCCTTGCCTACATAGCGGAGCACTGGGTGTTCATCCATGTGTCAATACCGCTCTCCTACATCGTCACGGGCGCGATATGCTTTGAGCAGGCTTGGTCGATACTGGAGAATGAGAGTTCCTGCCGGAGCGAACAGGACAGCCGATTTTGGAAGTTGCTGCAAAAGATTATGGTAGATAAGACGGAGCGGCACTTTGACATCACGCTCGACGAGTTAAGGAATGGCGGCAGAGTAACAGAGGAGCAGATAGAAGTCGCTCGTGAAATGCTTGCCGAGTATGAACGCAATAAAAAGAAGCAAGACAATGAAGGTTCTTAGAAAAGGA
>CALFIY010000011.1 GCA_937877595.1 uncultured Prevotella sp. | reverse complement strand
GCCCACAATAGACGCACTACTCAAGCGAAATGGAATCAAAACAGCGAAATCTTGATCGTCGCTATCTGCGCATGGCGCGCATTTGGGCAGAAAACAGTTATTGCACCCGTCGTCAGGTGGGGGCACTCGTCGTTAAGGGCAGCATGATAATCAGCGACGGCTACAACGGCACACCAAGTGGCTTCGAGAATGTCTGCGAAGACGAGACAGGTGTCACCAAGCCCTACGTGCTGCATGCCGAGGCCAATGCCATTACCAAGTTGGCCCGCTCGTCAAACAATTCCGACGGCGCCACAATCTATATCACGGCATCGCCCTGTATAGAGTGCGCCAAACTCATCATCCAGTCGGGCATACGCCGTGTCGTCTATGGCGAGCAGTATCGCCTCACCGACGGTATCGACCTGTTGCGCCGTGCCGGCATTGAGGTGGAGTTCTGCCCAGTTCAGGACTAAATAAAAGCAAACGCAAACAAAACAGCATATAGAGTGAAATCACAGAATCGTTTTATGCCTCTGCTGATGGCTGTCAGTGTGGTGCTTGGCATGATTATCGGTAGTTTCTATGCCAACCACTTCTCCGGCAACCGTCTAAGCATAATCAACTCCAGCAGCAATAAACTCAACAATCTGCTGCGCATTGTCGACGACCAGTATGTCGATACCGTCAATGTCAATGGCCTTGTCGAGAAGGCCATGCCCCAGATACTTGGCGAACTCGACCCTCACTCCGTCTACATTGCCGCCAAGGATGTGCAGTTGGCCAACGACGACCTTAGCAGTTCTTTCTCTGGTGTTGGCATTGAATTTGTCATCCGCGACGACACGCTCCGTGTGCAGCAGGTCATCAGCAATGGTCCCTCAGAGCGTGCCGGTGTGTTGGCTGGCGACAAGATAGTGAGCGTCGACGGCGAGCCTTTTGTGGGCAAGACCCTCACCAATGAAGAAGCCATGCAGCGTCTGAAAGGCCCTAAGGACACCAAGGTGACGCTTGGCATCATGCGCCGTGGCGACAAGAAGATATACGATATCGTAGTGACGCGTGGCGATATTCCCACGAAGACCGTCACAGCCACCTATATGCTCAATGACAACACGGGCTATCTGCGCATCAAGAAGTTTGGCGAGAACACATACCCCGAAGTGCTTATTGCCCTTGCAAAACTATCGCAGCAGGGCTTTGACAATCTCACCATCGACCTTCGTGGCAACACTGGCGGCTTTATGCAGTCGGCCATACAGATAGCCAACGAGTTTCTGCCCCGCAACAATCTTATCGTCTACACCCAGGGCCGCAAGTCGCCGCGTCAGGAATACCGCAGCGACGGCCGTGGCAGTTATCAGCAAATACCCATCGTGGTGCTTATCGACGAAGGGTCGGCTTCTGCCTCAGAAATACTTGCTGGTGCCATTCAGGATAACGACCGCGGCACTATCATCGGGCGCCGCTCCTTCGGTAAGGGTCTGGTGCAGCAGCCTATTGCCTTCAACGACGGTTCCATGATACGCCTCACCATAGCGCGCTACTATTCTCCATCCGGCCGCTGCATACAGAAGCCTTATACGTCGGGCGACAACAAGGACTACGAGGACGACCTGCTCAGCCGCTACGAGCACGGCGAATTTTTCTCGCAGGACAGCATCCACCACACGGGTCCTGAATACCACACACGTCTTGGGCGCACTGTCTACGGCGGCGGTGGTATCACCCCCGACATTTTTGTTGCCGAAGACACTACCGACGTCACTTCCTACTATAAGCAGGCGCTGCTCAGCGGACTTGTAATGCAGTTTGCCTTCGAGTATACTGACGAAAATCGCCAGACACTTTCGGAAATCAAGGACGTTAAGGAACTTGAGAAGTATCTCGTGCGCCGCAACATTGTCGAGCGGTTTGCGCAGTATGCCGAGAAGAACGGTCTGAAGCGTCGCAACCTGCTCATCCAGCGCTCCCACAAACTTCTTGAGCGCCTCCTTAACAGTCGCATCATCTACAATATGATGAGCGAGGAGGCCTGGCTTACCTATCTTAATTCCGACGATCCTGCCATTCGTGAGACACAGCGTGTCTTCAGTGCCGGCGAGGCATTCCCCAAGGCTCCTGAAACCGTTGCCTCGGCAGAGAAATCCAGCAAGCCACGTGGAAAGTAAGCGTGAACTGCGCTCGCTGCTGCGCCGTCAGCATGTGGAGTGGCCGGCAGAGCAGGCAGCACGTTTTGCCGACATGCTCTGCGGCAACGAGATGTTCTCGCGTGCGCGTACCATATTATTATATTATTCTCTCCCCGATGAGCCGCCCACGGAGAGTATCATCGAGCGCCTTGCCGCTGAGGGTAGGCGTGTGGTGCTGCCCCGTGTGGTCAGCGACGATGCCATGGAATTGCGCATTTACACATCCGTCGCCGCGATGAAGCGTGGCGCCTTTGGCATACTGGAGCCCACAGGACCGCTCTTCACAGCCTATGACGCGATAGACGTTGCCGTGGTGCCAGGCATGGCATTCGATGCTTCTGGCCACCGTCTTGGCAGAGGGCGCGGCTACTACGACCGCCTGCTTCCGAAACTTTCTAAAGCATATCTCATCGGTGTCTGCCACCACAGCCGTTTGCTCGCCGACATTCCTGTCGACGCGCATGACGTGGCGATGCACTGCGTCATCGCTTAGTTGAAGCAGATATCGACAATGACTTTCTCGCCTACCACGGCATTCATCTTCTCTGTGAGCAGTTGGCGCCGCATGGAGAGTTCGGCGCGAAGTGCCGGGCTGGAAAGTCTGACGTACATCGTCTGGTTGTAGATGAATGTGTTGAGAGTATATTTCGCCACCTTTTCGCCAGCCACCGCAGGCCATGCTTCCAGCAGGCGCTTCTGCTTGAGAGGGGTCTCGAGGCCCTGTTCTCTCATGGCCTGCATAATGATGTCGGTGACATTCTTTACCTGACGTCGAAACATATTCTTTCTTCAGTTGTTGTTCACTTCGCCGTTGGCCACATGGAATATCTTGTAGTCCATCTGGCTATTGTGCAGTATCTGGTCCAAATGGTCGCGGTTGGTGTCGGTGATGAAAATCTGTCCGAAGGTGTCGCCGGCCACCAGTTTCACTATCTGCTCTACCCTGGTGGCATCAAGTTTGTCGAAGATGTCGTCAAGCAGCAGCAGCGGCGTGGTTCTTGTGGCAGTGCGCCGCAGGAAGTCAAACTGTGCCAGTTTCAGACTCATCACATAGGTCTTGTTCTGCCCCTGCGAGCCCTCGCGGCGAATGGGATGAGCGCCGAGGGTCATCACAAGGTCGTCGCGATGCACACCATGTAGCGAGTAGCCCACGGCACGGTCCTTGGTGCGGTTGCGGCGTATCACTTCGAGCAGCGGACCGCGCTGGCAGTGGGACACATATTCGAGGCTCACCGCTTCGTGGCCGCCCGAGATCTGCGTGTAGTACTGCTGGAAGAGCGGCACAATGCTGTCGATGAATTCCTTGCGCTTGCCGTAAATCGTCTCGCCGGCGTCAGCCATCTGTTCTTCCCATAGGTCCATTAGCACGGGGTCGGGCTCCTGGTCCTCCTGTTTCAGCAGGATGTTGCGCTGCTGGTGAGCATTGTTGTAGCGTGTGAGCGCCTCAATATAGTTGCGGTCGTACTGCGATATCGTCATGTCCATCAGTCGGCGGCGCTCCTCGCCGCTTCCTTCGATGAGCATGGTGTCGGCAGGTGCCACTACCACCAACGGTATCAGTCCGATGTGCTCTGCCAGTCGCTTGTATTCCTTCTTGTCGCGCTTGAAGTGCTTGCGCGTGCCGCGTTTCATGCCGCACGAGATATTGATGGGCTCGCCCCCGTCGTCATATTCTCCTTCGAGCATGCAGAAAGGCTCGTCGTGGCGTATCACCTGCGAGTCGACGGGGTTTGAGGCCGACCGGCAGAAGGATAGATAGTAGATGGCATCGAGCAGATTTGTCTTGCCGGCACCATTGTGGCCGATGAAGCAGTTCATCTTAGCCGACAGTTGCAGCGTGGCTTCTGCTATGTTCTTGTAGTTGAGTATGGTGAGTTTTCTTAGTATCATGCGTTGTTGTCTATCACTATGTGGCGATTTCTATCTGCTGTCCGTCGTATGCCATCTGGATGTCCTCCGGCAGTCGGGCGTTCACCTCGGCATGTCTGCCGATGTCGTGGCTGGAGTGGATGAGCCATGTCTGGCGCGCACCGACCTGTCGGGCAAAGTCTACAGCAGCCTGCAGAGTCTGATGGGAGTGGTGGGGCTCCTCGCGCAAAGCGTTGACCACGAGCACTTCCGTACCTCTGACGTATTCCATCTCCTCGGGAGCCATGACGAGCATGTCAGTGATGTATGTAAGTCGGCCTATGCGGTATGCCGTGATGGGCAGTTGGCCGTGCATCACTTCTATCGGCATTACCGTAAGACTGCCAATGGTGAATGGCTCGTGCTTGTGTATCTCGTGGAGTTCGATGGCAGGAACGCCGGGATAGCGGTTGGCAGCAAAACAGTAGGGAAGCATCTCCAGCATGCCGCGCCGCGCTATAGGGTCGGCATAGACGTCAACCTTGCCAAACTGACAGTAGGGGCGGATGTCGTCCATGCCTCCCATGTGGTCGTAGTGGGCATGGGTTATCAGTATGCCGTCTATCTTACGGAACGGCAGTGTCATGGCCTGCTGGCGGAAGTCGGGACCGCAGTCGATAAGCAGTCGTGTGTCGTCGGTCTCTATCAGTGCCGAACATCGCAGCCGCTTGTCGTGAGGGTCGTCACTGGTGCATGTATAGCATTGGCATCCAATTGTAGGGACGCCACACGATGTGCCTGTGCCAAGGAAAGTAAGTCTCATACGATGTTCACCTCCGGTTTTATGTCGATGCCGAACTTCTCTGCCACGTCCTTTTGGATGGCTCTGCACAGCGATATTATGTCGGCGCCGCTGGCTCCTCCGTGGTTGACCAGCACCAGTGCCTGCTTGTCGTGCACTCCGGCGGCACCCATGCGCCGGCCTTTCCATCCGCACTGTTCTATCATCCATCCGGCAGGTATCTTCTCGTGGTCGGCGTCAATAACGTAATGCGGCATGTCGGGATAGACTTTTGCCAGCGACTCGTATTTCTCCCTGTCCACTACGGGGTTCATAAAGAAACTGCCGGCATTGCCCAGAACGGAAGGCTCGGGCAGTTTGGCGCGCCGTATGGCAATCACGGCCTGCCGGATGTCATCGGCAGTGGGTGACGTGATGTTCTGTTGCTCCAGATAGGAACGGATATTGCCGTAGTCGAGCAGTGGAGAAAATGTCTCCGAAAGGCGGTAGGTCACTCTGGTGATGAGATATCTGTTGCGCCATTCGTCCTTGAACCTGCTGTAGCGATAGGCATAGCCACACTCCCCGGCACGCAGCGTGACCACGTTGCCGGTGGCTATCTCCACAGCCTCAATACTGTCTATGATGCTTGCCACCTCGCTGCCGTATGCGCCAATGTTCTGTACAGCAGAAGCGCCTACGTCGCCGGGTATTATCGAAAGGTTCTCTGCGCCGTACAGATGCTCTTCCAATGCCCTCGTCACGACGTCGTCCCACACCTCTCCGCTGCCGCAGCGCAGCAGCACGCCCTGACGGCAGATGCCCTTAATCTCCGAACGCACCACAGTGCCGTCGTAGTCGGCGGTGAGCAGCAGGTTGCTGCCTCCTCCGATGATGAGGAAACTGGCGCCGGCCTGTCTGAGCAATGCCGCCACTGTCTGTGCTTCTGCCACAGACTCGTAGGCAACATATCTCTTGCAGCGTGCCTCGATGCCAAACGTGTTGTGAGCCCGAAGGCTATAGTCGGTATACTGTTTCATCGGGTAGGTGGGTGGAGTCAGTGAGCCTATGTGGCCATCTTCACCAGTTTCCATTTGCCGCCATTGCGACGGAACGACAGTTGCATCTCCATTCCGTTGGCAATGCCGCGCATCACGAAAACCTTATGGTCTTTCTCCTGATGTGCCTTGCCGTAGACGATATTGTAAATCATTTTCTGCGGCAACTCAGGGGCGAAGGCAGGCCATGTGTCGGGCGTTATCTCGCCCTCCATTTGGCTGAAGTCGTCGTCAGGGTCTGGTCCTACGAAGTGTACCGTCTCTCCAAGGCTGTGCTCCTGGAAAGTAGTGTCGTTGACAAAGCGTTCGTAGAACTCCAGAAACGAACCGTTGTGCGACTGCGATATGCGCTGATACTCTATGCGCTGCAGTGTCCACAGCCCGTCGATGCGGTCGAAGACGTACTGCTTTATTGACTTTGTATTGAAATATATTTTCTCAAGTACGACATGGTTCACGCGCGTGTCCTTGACGATATCCATCTGCTGCTCATCGTCGAAAAGTAGTGTGTAGTAGTCCTGCTGCATGAAGAAGTAGTCCATGCGCCACTGCTGGCGCGTCAGCGAGTCGACGCGCTGTCCGCGCACCTCTGCCAGAGGGAAGCGGGTGCGGCTGAGTTGCAACTTCTTGCTCGTGGCAAAGTTGAAGATAAAGTCGTCGAAAAGTTCATCGGCAGCCTTCGGCATGGGACGCTCGTAGGCTTCCTCGCTGTCGAGGGCAAGGGAGACGGAGTCGACAGTGGTGGTATCCGTCAGAAATGTTGTGCTGGATGGGGAAGCGCTACGCTCCCTGCAGGCTGCCAAAACAATGGTAGCCGCAATGAGTGTTGCAATAAGATAGTTTCTTGACGCCTGCATGCTGACGTTTTTCCTCTCTCAAATTCGGCCACAAAAGTATATATTTATTATGAATAATGAATTATGAATGATAAATTTTTGGCTGATTTTTGCAAAAATCCATTGTTATTTGAGAAAAAAGAACTAATCTTGCATCGGAAAGGCTGCGGCGAGCCATCTTTCAACAAAGAAGATACAAACCAACAAAGAAAGTGAGGTGATTATGCCAGAGTACGAGCACAACAGAGAAGAAAGGATTGATGCAGTAATCCATGAGATATTGTCATCAAAAGAAAATGCCATCAGGTTCATGCAGGAGTCTGGACTTTATGATGCGGAAGGTCATTTGGCACCAATGTATAGATGATGAATAGTCTCTACTCAAGCCGTCCCAATCATCAGACAGCGATGAATACGAAGTGTGTGACATATACATCTTTTAACGCGGATTATTTGGATGTTCCAAATAATTTGCTAACACACACACACACACACACACACACACACAGGTAGCGCAGACTTACTCACCTCTATTAATATTCGCGCACATCCGCGCGTTAATATAAGGCTTTTCTTGCTACTAAGCAAGGGAGGCCGCATTGTTTTTATACGCATCACAATTCTTTAATCATTAATCACAAAAACAAGATTCAATTATGAAGAAAAGACATTATGACAAGCCTTCAATGAAGGTAATAGAGTTGCAGCACCGCACGATGCTGTTGGCAGGAAGTAATGGCGATGTCCCCAACAACGATCCGTACACACCTGACGTCAATCCCTTCTCATTTTAATCAACACAGTGTAGAACCAACAAAAATGAAACGAAAATGAAAGCAACAAAGATTTTCCTGATGGCTGCACTGGCTCTGATTTTTGCCGCTTGCAGCAACGACGACAACAATTTCACCACACAGCCCGCCGAGACCAACGGTGAGATTACGATTACCGCTACTGTCTCCTCCAACGATGGTGCCATGACCCGCGCTCTGGGCGTCGATGGAAGCAATATCGCCTCGACATGGAAAGACACCGATAAGTTTGCAATCCTGTACAACAATGGAACGGAAGATACCAAGAGCGTCGCTACGGTGAAGAGCATCAATGCTTCGACTGTCACCATCACATTCACCATCCCGGCAACGCTGGCCAACAATACTGCCTGCACAATCGTCTATCCCGCCTCGGCAGCAAAGGCAGACAATAGTGGCGCTGACGTCGCCGCAGCATTGGCTACGCAGGACGGCACAATCGGGAACTGCCCGGAAGTCCGCGTGGGGACTGCAACGATTGACAAGACCACACATAGCCTGGAGAGCGTCACGAAACTCGCAGCCCAGAATGCTATCTTCAAGTTCACGCTCGGCTCGGCAATCGACAACACGCATCCGCTCACCATCAAGGACAATAGCGATGCAGTCATTACTACCGTCACGCCGACCAGTTCCACGACTGAGGTTTATGTCGCCTTGGAGCCTGCCACAAGCAAATACTACAAGTTCTCGGCCACCACTGCCGACAATAAGATCATCAGCAAGAACAGCACGGCCACCATCGCCGCTGGTAAATTCTACCAGACGACACTGGCTTGCCCTGCACTTGGCGACCTCTACTACAGCGACGGCACCTATAGCACGACCCTCCAGGCGGGTAAGACAGCCATCGGCGTGATAGCCTATCTCGGCACCGACAACTACACAGAGAACGGCACGAATGTCGGAGGCTCAACATTCGTAGGCCACGGCCTGGTGCTCTGTCTGAAGAATGCGGCAAGCGGCGTGGCGTGGAGCACGGAGAATGTATCGAAATTCTTAGGTCAGGAAGTGACTAACGAAGTAGGTTTGAAGCGCACAGAGAACGTGAGCGGCTATACCAACACGGCAACGCTTACCGCTGATGCTGCGACCGCTGAAAAGTATCCTGCCGCCAAGGCTGCCAAGGAATATACAACTCTCGCTGCTCCTGCAGGCACTACGGGCTGGTTCCTGCCCTCGGCTCAGCAGTGGGTGAAGATGCAGACGGGTCTCGGTGCATTGTATGAGAGTAGCATCACGTGGGGATATCGGTTTGACCACGACCACACCGCTGCCGACAAATGGGAGGCTGCTCTGGAAAAGGCTGGCTCTGTCAACTACGACAGCATGACACCGCACGACAGCATGGAACCGCAGAGAGATTACTGGTCGAGTTCCGAGTCTTCCGTCTACCGCGCCGTCATTCTGAACGTCAACGCTGCGGGTACGGGCGAAAACAACGGTTTCCTCATGCTCAGCAATACTAAAGTCGACACGTACGGCCTCATTCGCGTTCGCCCAGTCCTCGCTTTTTAGCTATTTATCTATTTAAATATTTATCTATTTGAAAAAATAACAACCCGCTCGGGCGGATTTGCCGCTCCAGCTCTGCTGGCTTGCTACCGAAGGGACGCAAGAATCCGACCGCAGTGAATATAAGCATTTGCAATGCGATTAAGCGGACTATAAGTCCTGATACTCGCAGCAGCCGGATTTCAAATC
>CALFIY010000010.1 GCA_937877595.1 uncultured Prevotella sp. | reverse complement strand
TGGAAGAGCCTCGCCAAACCAGCGGCAAGCAGGAGAAATATGAGACTATCGTTGCCCTATACGCAAAGTAAAGTCGCTGCCCTGTTTTGACATTCAGACGTAAAAGAGTGAGCCCTGGGAAATCTCCCGGGGCTCACTCTTTTCTTGCACGGTCTATCCGTGCCTCGTCACAGCAGCAACCGTCTTAGCGCGCTGCCTCGACAATGGCATCGGCCACCTCTTCCATGCTCCACTGAAGGTTTGCACGATCCTGTCCCTCCACAAGGCCCATCCAGTAGAAGCCGGCACCGCCATACTGCTTGCAGAGGCGGGTGATTTCGGCTGCCTGCTTGGCGGCCTGAGCCTTCTGCTCGGCAGTAGACGACTTGTTGATAGTCTTTTCATCTGCACCGTTGGTGCCATATTCGCCAACGATGACGGGATAGCCCTTTGAGAAGAAATAAGTGTTCAGTCTGTTGAACATACTGGTCACGGCGGCACTACATTCTGATGTCCACGTCATGTTGTAGGTGTTCACCCAGTCGTAAGGATCGTAAGAGTGTACCTCAACGGCCAGGTGGTTTTGGTTGCCACACGGGTCGGTCGGAACAACAAAGCCCGACAGGGTCTGGTCGCCGTGCGATGCTGAGTAGGTGGTCACGATGAGATTGCGATACTCGTTGTTGCCGCCCGTGGCGCGCACTGCGTCGACAAAGGCCTGAGCGTACTTGTTGATGGCCTGCAGGTTGTTGAGATTCTGCGGCTGGCTCCACTGAGCGTTGGTGTCGCTGCCGTAGAGCATCTCGTTGTAGCCCTCGAAGAGAAGGTGGTCGGAATAGTCCTTGAAGCGCGTGGCAATCTGCGTCCACAGCGTCTGGAACTTCGGCAGTGTGATGTCGACCGTGGCATTGTCGGCCTTGAGCCATGCTGCAGCGCTGGCGCCCGTGTCGTGATGGACGTTCAGTATGCAATACATGCCTGAATTGATAACCATATCCACAATTTCCTGTACACGGTTCATCCACGCAGCATCCACATTGTTGTTGCTGTCGAGATGCTGCATCCATGTCACAGGCACACGGATGGCTGTGAAGCCCTTGGCGCGGAACATTTCAAAAAGTCCGGCGGTCGTTACGGGCTGTCCCCAGCATGTCTCATACAATTCGGGCGAATTGTTGTTGCCAAGGTTGGAATTCCAGGCATCAAGCGTGTTGCCGAGATTCCATCCTGCCGTCATCTGGCTCACTGCCGCAGATGCCGTCAGATGGCCGTCGTCGGGTGCCTGCGGAGCCACATAGGTAGTGAAACTGAAGGTGTAGGCAGCGTTTGCCAATCCGCTTGCATTGGTCACTGCACCTGCTGCTACAGACACGGTGATGACCGTGTTCTGCCGATTGCAGGTGACGGGGAGAAGCAGTGCGTTGCCACTCTTGACGATGTTCTTCACCGCCAGGTTGTCGCCGTTGTCTGCCGAAACCGTAACCTTACTGGCTATGCTGCCAGAGATGTTTACAGGCTGGTCGAACGTAACCTTGATGTTGATGTCGCCCAATTCCACACCCGTAGCACCGTTGGCTGGAGTTGTTTCCACCACCTTAGGCGCAGAACCTACGACAACCGGCGTGACAGGATCGTCACCGCCACCGCAGCCCATCATTGTGAGGGCTGTGGCTAAAACTGTTAGTAAACTTGTCATTTTTTTCATTTTTCTTGTATCTTAGTTGTTTTCGTTAGTAATATTCCTCACTTTGTTCATGCGCTCCACCTGCTCACGCACCACGGCAAGCGTCGTAGTGTCGGTGGAGAACACAGAGTTAAGGCCCTGTGCCTCCTGTGCCGGGTCGTTGGTGTAGGGGTCGCCAACCTGCCACTGCTCGTGTTTTGGCACGGCAAATCCACCCCATCCCCAGAAGTTACAGCCTGCAAACTTTCCTCCCTGCTCTGCATTCTCGGCAACAAGAGAGAACACGTATTTGTAATAGCCGTCACGGCCTTGCGTAGTAGCGCTCGGGGAGAAACTGAAACCGTCGCGCGGATAACCGAACTCTTCCATGACGAGCGGTTTGCCAAGGCTGTCGCAAATGGCAAGGTGGCGGTCAATATACTCGCGCGTATTTGCGCATGCCCGAGGCAGATTTTCTATTAGCGAATCGGGCTTTGCCCATCCCCAGTTGTACGGCCACAGATGCACATTGCAGTAGTCGATATTATTATCACTGCATATACGTTCATAGCATGCGTAGTCGTTTTCGCAGCCCCACGAGCCCTCGCTTCCAATGCTGATAAGATGATTAGGATCGAGTTCGCGGATGAGTGCCGAAGCCTCACTGAGCCATTTCTCAAAGGCAGGCAGCGCCTCGCGCGAGAAGGCGCGCGGCTCGTTGCCTATCTGCCACGACATAATAGCAGGGTCGTCGATATAGCGCAGCCCTGTATAGCGATTCGTACGACTTATTATGAACTTCACGTGGTCATAGAACAACTGGTGGGCGCGCTCGTTGGAGGCAAACTTGCTCATGGCATTCATAAAAGCAGGGTATCCGTCGACGTCGGGGCGTGGTTGCTTACCCTCACCGGCGTGTTCAAGATAGAAACCATAGCCCCCACTCCACTCCCAGGAGTTGTTAAGATAGAGCACAGCCAGCATATTGCGCCTACCCATCTCCTGCAAAAGGTAATCAAGGCCAGCGAGTATCGTGTCGTTGTATATTCCTGGGGCTTCTTGCAGTGTTGGCTCTACCTTTGTGGTCACACCGCGCTGGCCATCACTGCCTACAAGAATGCGCAGATTGTCTATACCCATGCGCTTCATCTCGTCGAGTTCACGGCAAAGGCGCTCGCGGTCGCCACCCTGTCCTTCCGAACCGAGTATGGCGCCATACCAGAAATTGGTACCTACGTAGTAGTAGGGCTGGCCGTTGCGCACGAAGTGGCCGCCCTCAACGTTAACGAATGGTGACGTTTCGGCCTTGCTTCCGCACGCAGCGAGCAGGGCCGACAAGAATAGTACTGATAATAATTGCTTCATACACCTATTAATATATATAGATATCTTATTTCTTAGCCGTAACCTTCACTTTTACTGACGTACTCTCGTTGGCCATGCGGTCGAGAGCAGTGACATAGTAGTAGTATTTTCCACGGGGCAGCACAGGAAGTTCATAGTGGGTGTTGTCCGTTACGGCAACGATGTGTGAGGCATCGTCGAGATTGGCTTTCTCACCCTTGGCAAACCTGTAAACAACATATTTGTGAGCCTCGTCGCTCCACTGCTTTGCCTTTGGCGCCGTCCAGCACAGCACTTTCTGTCCGTCGATGTCAAGCACTTTGAGCCGTTTCACCTTGCGCGGCGCCGTGCTGTCGATATGGGGCATCAGAGGCTGCAGTGCTGGATAGCGCCAGTAGTTGTTGCGCATGCTGGTGCCGTAATTGCCAATGTTGTCGGCCACCGCCTTGGCGTACCAAAGCACGGTACCCTGAACGCCCGACATCTCGCTGTGCAGTTTGCGCTTTGCAGGAAGTTGGTTGCGTGTGGGCTTTTCCGGATCAGCGTATTTCACAGTGCGTTCTACGTCTTCGCCAATAAAGAGCGGACGCGCCGATGCATTGTCATTCCACCAACGGATTAGTTCTGCGTAGTCTGCCGAAGGGTGGCCTATTTGCCAGTAAAGTTGCGGCACACAATAGTCGAGCCATCCCTGTTCTATCCACAGCAGCACGTCGGCATAGAGGTCGTCGTAGTTCTGCAGGCCGCGAGTATTACTGCCGCCGGCATGGCTCGCCCTGTTGCGGTAGATGCCAAATGGGCTTATTCCTACCTTGACCCACGGCTTCAGTGCGTGTACAGTGTTATAGAGTTGCTCGACAAAGAGGTCTACATTGTGTCTGCGCCAGTCGCCTATGTCAGTAAAGCCTTCATTATTGCGCATGAAGTCGGCCTGGTCGGGAATTTCCACTCCTGCCACAGGGTATGGGTAGAAATAGTCGTCGATGTGCAGCCCGTCGACATCGTAGCGCGTCACTATATCAGCAACAATGGCGCAGATATGATTGCGGTTGACGGCAAGAGCAGGATTGAGCAGCACAAGTCCGTCGTATTCAAATGTCCTTTCAGGATATCGTGCAGCAACATGATTGGAAGCAAGTTCGTGCTCGGTCTTCGTCTTTGCACGATACGGATTTATCCATGCATGAAGTTCCATGCCGCGCCGATGACATTCTCTTACCATCCACTCAAGCGGATCCCAGTATGGTACAGGTGCCTCGCCCTGCACGCCGGTGAGAAAATGGCTCCACGGTTCATACTTGCTCTCGTAGAGCGCGTCACATTCCGGACGCACCTGAAAGATAATGGCATTAACGCCGTCTTTCTGCAGTTCGTCAAGTTGCTGTGTAAGTGTGAGTTGCATGCGCTGCGTGCCAAGTCCCTTAAACTGTCCGTTGACACACTGTATCCAGGCTCCTCTGAATTCGCGCTTCTGTTGTGCCGAAGCGGATACGGCAATGAGTATCGACAAGAATAGAAAAAATCTCCGCATGGGTCGTGAGAAAATGATTTGTTTACTTCAAGTAGTTGTCTATGTCGTGTGTCCAGTCGGCACCGTTCTGCGGACAGAACGTACGGATGCCCAGTTGCCGGGCAGCGCTGATATTGCGTGGTCCGTCGTCTACGAAAAGCATCTTGCTGGGCTCTATGTTTTCTTTAGATATCAGATGGCGGAATATTTCCAGTTCCGGCTTCATCATCTTAAGTTGGTAACTGAGGTAACATGCGTCAAGATAATGGCTTAGCGGATTTCCCCTTCCGTCGAACCTGTCGCTCATAGCCCACGACATCATGTAGGGATTGGTATTTGAGAGAAGAACCACGCGATAGCCTTCCTGTTTCAGTTGGAGCAGTTTGTCAAGATTTCGCTGTGGCACTTCCTTGGCATATCCGCGCCACGCATGCTCACACTCTTCGTAACTCAGTTCGCGGTGTACGAGAAGACTAAGTTCACGACGGAAGTCCTCGGCTGTTATAAGTCCATGTTCCAAGTCGCCGAAGATGCCGCGCTGCGTATATGCGTCGAGCCGTTCCTCAGCATCGTCAAGCCCGAGCGCCTTAAAGCGTGCCACGGCCTGCGGCTGATCGATGGTGAGAATTACTCCGCCTAAATCGAATGCTATTGTATGTACCATATTTTTTTAATTCATATTTTATAATTCATAATTCACTTTTTGAATTCATAATTCACTTTTTGAATTCATAGTTCACTGTTTCGAGTCTTTATCCTCAAAGAAATTTGTCTTTACCTCGCGTGCCTCTTCGATAGAAAGCAGGCGCTGCTCACTGTGCTGCTGTTCGTAGTCATGACGCAACTGCCCGTAGCGCTCCTCCAACTGCTGGTGCATCTGTTCGGCGTTACTCATCAACTGCGATGCAGCAAGTGCGTTCTGCGACGCGTCTTTCATCCACACCACAGGGCCTTCGTAGACTGGCGCTATCTTCAGTGCCACATGCAGTTCGCTTGTTGTTGCTCCGCCAATCATTATCGGCAGTCGCAATCCTGCGTTCTGCATAGCGCGCGCAACGTTTACCATTTCTTCAAGGCTCGGAGTGATAAGTCCGGAAAGCCCTATGATGTCGGCTTTCACCTCTATGGCCTTGCTCACAATCTGTTCGGCTGGCACCATAACTCCCATGTCGATCACCTCGTATCCGTTGCATGCCATGACAACAGCCACAATGTTTTTCCCTATGTCGTGCACGTCGCCCTTAACCGTTGCAAGCAACACCTTTCCTGCCGAAGCACCGGAAAGCGCTCCGCGCTGACTTTCTATGTGCGGCTGGAGTATCTCTACGGCCTGTTTCATGGTGCGGGCAGTCTTTACAACTTGCGGAAGAAACATTTTCCCCTCGCCAAAAAGTTTTCCCACTCGGTTCATCCCTGCCATTAGCGGACCCTCAATGATGTTTACCGCCTGCGGATAGCGCTGCAGCGCCTCCTGCAGGTCATCCTTCAGATAGTCGGCGATGCCTTTTTGCAGCGCATACTCCAGTCGCTGATCTACGTCGGCTGTGCGCCACTGCTCCTGCCGCTGCTGCTGTGGCGACGTGGCCTGCTCTTCGTGCAGAAGCGTGTCGGCCAACGCTATAAGGGCTTCCGACGCAGCGGGGCGGCGGTAAAGAATAACGTCTTCAATAATGGCGAGTTGCTCAGATGGGATATCGGTATACTGAACCTTTGCAGCAGGATTTACTATGCCGAAGTCCATTCCTTTCTGCATAGCATGGTAAAGAAACACTGCATGCATGGCCTCGCGGATATAGTTGTTGCCACGGAAAGAAAACGACAGGTTGCTCACTCCGCCGCTTACGTGTGCACCCTTAAGATTGGTTCTTATCCACTCAGTAGCACGGATGAAATCGAGAGCATAACTGTCGTGCTCCTCCATGCCTGTGGCTACTGCCAGCACATTGGGGTCGAAAATAATATCCTGTGGCTTGAAGCCAACTTTCTCTGTGAGAAGTCTGTACGAACGTTCTGCTATCTCTACACGGCGCTCGTAAGAAGTGGCCTGCCCTTGTTCGTCAAAGCACATGACGACTACGGCGGCTCCGTAGCGCAATACGTCGCGCGCATGGCTGAGGAATGCCTCTTCTCCCTCTTTTAGCGATATTGAGTTGACAATGCTCTTTCCCTGCACGCACTTCAGTGCTGCCTGTATCACCTTCCAGTCGGAAGAGTCTATCATCACAGGAACGCGCGCAATGTCCGGCTCGGCGGCAATGGTGTTGAGAAAGTTTACCATCTCTGCTTTCGCATCGAGCAGTGCATCGTCCATGTTTATGTCTATCACGAGCGCTCCGTCCTCAACTTGTCGGCGCGCTATGGCTACAGCCTCGTCGTATTTCTTCTCACTGATGAGCCGCAGGAACTTCCTGGAGCCGGCGACATTGCATCTTTCTCCTACGTTGTAGAAGTGGGAGGTGAGGGGTGAATGGTTAGAGGTGAGAGAGGAGGGATTGATGGTGACCGGAGAATCTATTTCCAGAATGTCGAGACCACTTAGCCACATGCGCTCCGGTGCCGGAGCAGGCTTGTGTGGTGTTTTCCCTTCCATCAACGGAACATAGCGCTCAATGAAATGCTCGTCTGTGCCGCAGCAGCCTCCGATGATATTCACCAGTCCTTCGTCTATCATCCTGCCCACTTGCGGTGCCATCGACTCCGGCGTTTCGTCATAAAGCCCCATAGAGTTCGGCAAACCTGCATTCGGGTATGCACTGACGTAGTAAGGCGCTTTCTGCGCAAGTTGACGCAGGAAGGTTATCATCTGTGCAGCACCGAATGAGCAGTTAAGTCCGACGGAGAAAACAGGATACGAACTGACACTTGCCAAGAATGCCTCCAGCGTCTGTCCACTTAGCGTTCGCCCAGCCTTATCGCTGACGGTGGCGCTAAGCATTATGGGAAGTTCCACGCTGCGCTGCCTCATCACAGTAACAGCAGCGTCGATTGCTACCTTGGCATTCAGCGTATCGAAAATAGTTTCTATCAGCAACAGGTCTACCCCGCCCTCTATCAGAGCGTCTATCTGCTCGGTGTAAGCATCGAAAAGCGCATCGTATGTGAGGCTGCGAAGTGCAGGATTGCTCACGTCGGGCGACATAGAACAGGTTTTGTTGGTAGGACCGATGCTGCCAGCCACGAAACGTGGCTTTTCAGGAGTGGAAAATTCGTCGGCAGCACGTCGGGCAATCCTGGCACCGGCAAGAGCCATCTCGCGGCAGTGCTCCTCCATGCCGTAGTCGGCCTGGGAAATGCGCTGGGCATTGAAAGTATTTGTCGAAATGATGTCTGCGCCTGCGGCGAGATATTTCCTATGGATATCTTTTATCACGTCGGGACGTGTAAGGCACAGCATATCGTTATTTCCGCGCATCTGGCCGCGATTATTCAGATATGTTTTGCCACGGAAGTCTTCCTCTGTAAGGCTATACTTCTGTATCATGGTGCCCATGGCGCCGTCAAGTACGAGAATGCGCTGGCGTATAATGTATCGAATGTCGTTCACTGCGTTCTGTCCTTTCCGTTTTGTCAGACATACTTCTTCATGGCGCGGTCCATCTCGCGGCGGTCTTCTTTCTCCTTCAGCGTCTGTCGTTTGTCGAACGATTTCTTTCCTTTGCAGAGCGCTATATCCATCTTGGCACGTCCATTCTCGTCGATAAACAACAGCAGCGGCACAATGGTATATCCTGTCTGCTTTGTAGCCGACTGCAACTTGTTTATTTCACGTCGTGTTAGGAGTAGTTTACGGTCGCGTTTCATCTCGTGATTGTTGTACGAACCGTAGAAATAAGGCGAAACACTCATGCCTTTAACCCAAATTTCGCCGTTAGTGATATAGCAATAAGTGTCTACGAGGCTGGACTTGCCTAACCTGATTGACTTAATCTCCGTACCTGTAAGAACTACACCTGCCGTGAATGTCTCAATAAAAAAATATTCAAACGAGGCTTTCTTGTTGCGTATCTGTACAGGACTCTTCTTCCTGATAAGTTCTTGTTCTTTATTCATCTCATTTCACGTGGCTGAAACATGTCAGGATGCTGACTGACATAGTATGCTATCTGTTCTGTCCACTCTTCTTCATTCTCTACAAAATCATCGTCGACATCGTCAAACTCCGGAACTTTTTCGTAAAGCGCCATAAACTCCTCGTCGCTGCATTCCTGCTCTATCAGAACATGGTGTTTTTCATACAACGTGTGCGCGGAGTAAATGAGTTTTGACAGATCGCGGAGCCCCCAAAGCCTTACGGCCTTCGCAAAAGGGTTTTTGAAGATGAAGGGGCCGTAGCCGTTGTGTATCAACTGTACGAATCCGCCGTCCATTACTTCTTCGTGAACGATGTCCCATGCCAACAGGGTTATCTGGTCGGCATTCAGGCTGGCCATTGTCTCCTGCGTCAGTTGTCCACCTATTGTTTCCTTTATTCTTGCGACTGTTGATGCAAGAAAATCGTCGGCATTGTCGTAGTTCATACGTCTGCTTTTATCGTTCTCATCAATCTGACGGCATCAACATACTGTGCAATGCCCTGTGCCACCTTTTTCGCATCCTGCATAGCGTGCACCACGGTGGCCTGACGTCCTACCACGTCGCCTCCGGCAAAGACGCCGTTGCGTGTAGTCATTCCGTAAGGCACGTCGCGCGTGATGAGGAAGTTATGGTCGTCATTCTCCAGTCCTGAGGTAGTACGGACTATCTTCGTAGCAGGCGTGGCTCCGATGGCAAAGATTACGTTGTTGGCAGGCAACGTTTGTTTGACTGGTTCCTTGTCTGGTTCTTTTGTCTCCAGCACTATTTCGGTTATGTCAAGACTGTCGTCAACATGTATTTCGGTGACGCTGCTCCACCAGTTGAAGCGCACGCCTTCCTTGACAGCGTCGTCGTATTCGGCATGAAGCGCCGTCATGTTTTCAATATCCTTATGGTAGACGACATCCACCTTGCTGGCACCTATGCGCAGTGCTGTGCGCGAAGCGTCCATAGCGGTATTGCCGCATCCAATGACAAAAACGCGTGCTCCGCTGTCTACTGGCAGTTCGCTGCGCTGCATGAAACCTTCGGCAATGAGTTCCACGCGGCGCAGGAAGTGCGTGGCGAGACGTATGCGCTTCAGGTCGGAACAGTGCGTGGCGCCATCGCCATCGGAGATAAGGCGCCCATTCTGCCGAATAGGTATTTCGAGCGACTTAGGTTTGCTGAGACCAGTGCCTACAAACACGGCATCGAAGCCCATGGCAAACATTCCGTCGACAGTAATCTCTACACCGACATGTGTGTTGCGATGAATCACAACGCCCATCTTCTCGATATATCTTATCTCGCGCGCAACGACCTCCTTTGGCAGTCTGTATTCAGGAATTCCGTAGCGTAGCACACCACCGCACTGGGCTTCCATCTCATACATTTCCACGGCAAAGCCCATACGCGCCAGGTCGCCAGCCACGGTAATGCCTGACGGCCCAGCGCCTATAACGGCAACTCTGCCACGTGTTTTCTCTGCGATATCCTCGTGAGTGAGATTATATTCTGAGTCGAAGTCGGCAACGAAGCGTTCCAGTTTTCCGATATTCAGCGCCTGACCTTTCTTACCAAGCACGCATGCGCCTTCACACTGCTTTTCGTGCGCACAGACACGGCCGCATACTGCAGGCAGGTTGCTCTTTGACCTGATGATACTGATGGCATTGCCGAGGTTGCCCTTTTTCAGTTCGTGTATCCAGTCGGGAATATCATTGCCGATGGGACACCCTTTCTTGCACTGCGGCACCTTGCAATGAAGACAGCGCTGAGCCTCCTCGATGGCTTCCGCCATGCTGTAACTCTCGTTTACCTCTTCCTTGAACTTCATTCTAAAATCTCATCATTATTTATTAATGGAAGAAGACGTGCGAACAGTCTTTTTGCCATTGTGGATTTATATTCCCTGGCCTGAATCGGCCAGTATTCTTGCCAACGGTCGCTAACTTGCGTTTCTGCTGCACCACACATTGCCACACACAGTAACAAGAAGTAAATCGTTAAAAAGGTTTTCTTCATAGTTAGTAACTATCAGCAACTAAGTGCAAAGATAGCAATGTTTTCGCGGTCTGCAATGCTTTTATGGCGTTTTATTTTACCTGTTTGAAAAAAAAATTCACGCCTCGCAGAAAAACGTATAGTGTTTTTAGAAAAATAAACACTGTTTTTAAAAATGCCAGCACTGTTTTTATTTTTGTAAACACTGCTATTTTAAAAAACCTCACTATCTTTGCCGCAAAACATACAGAAAACGATACTGTGGAACAAGGCAACATAATAGAAATCACGTCTATCCACGACGAGGCAATCAGGCCGTACACGGCTCTGACCGAGGCGCAACTTCGCACTGCTGTCGTGGCAGATGCGACAAGCGCGGAAGAAAACGGGGGACTGTTTATAGCCGAAAGTCCCAAAGTGATAACGACGGCGCTCAACGCAGGATACGAACCCGTATCGTTGCTTTGCGAAAAGCGGCACATCACTGGCGACGCAGCAGAAATCATAAGACGATGCCCGGGAATGGCGGTATACACCGGCGAGCGCCAACTGCTGTCGGCCATCACAGGATATACTTTGACGCGCGGTGTGCTGTGCGCCATGAAAAGGCGGCGGCTTCCCACGGTGGAAGAGGCGGTAGCCGGCAAGAGGCGCATTGTGGTGATAGACAGCGTTGTAGACTCTACCAACATAGGAGCCATATTCCGTTCGGCTGCAGCACTGGGCATCGACGCCGTTCTGCTGACCCACGGCTCATGCGACGCGCTGAACCGACGCTGCGTAAGGGTGTCAATGGGGTCGGTGTTCCTCGTCCCATGGACATGGATGAACGACTACGACGAGTTGCGGTGCCTTGGCTTCCACACGGCAGCAATGGCATTGACGGAGCGTTCCGTCCCGATAGACGACACTCTGCTCGCTGCAGAAGAGCAACTGGCAATAATAGTAGGCAGCGAGGGCTACGGACTGCCTGCCGAAACCATCGCTGCCGCTGACTACGTGGTACGCATACCGATGTACAACGGTGTAGACTCACTCAACGTGGCTGCTGCGGCTGCCATCGCGTTCTGGCAACTGCGCGTCCGCTAAGCACCACAGTCCACAACAAAAACTTTGGAAAACTCAAATCCCCCTGTATGACGACAGACGCTCACTGGCAAGAGCCTCGTAGCGAGTGCCGGGGCGCCCGTAGTTGGCATAGGGATATATGCTGATGCCGCCACGGGGAGTGAATACGCCCGTCACTTCAATGTACTTAGGCTGCATCAGACGGACAAGGTCTTTCAAAATAATGTTGACGCAGTCTTCGTGGAAGTCACCATGGTTACGAAAGGAGAAGAGATAGAGTTTCAGACTCTTCGACTCTACCATACGTTCGCCAGGAATGTACATAATGCGCAGTTCGGCGAAATCGGGCTGGCCGGTAATGGGGCACAGACTGGTAAACTCAGGGCAGCGAAACTGTACCCAGTAGTCATTGTCGGGATGACGGTTCTGGAATGTCTCAAGTACTTCCGGCGCATAGTCGGTAGGATATTCGGTAGTGCGTCCCAAGCGGCGGAGACCTTCATCTTGGCGATTCATATGCTGAATATTTTTAGAATGTTATACGATATGCCTGTGTCATAGACGTCTGCATTTTCATGGCGCTTCATAAAGCGCACAACACGTATCGTAACAGGAAGAACCACTATCTCATAGGCTGTCTTGAGAAACACCTGCCATAGCATCAGCACAGGAATCTCTTCCGTGGGTATCACGCCGTAGAAGGCAAGGGGGAAAAAGATAACCGAGTCGGTAGTCTCGCCGAAAACGGTGCTCACCACAGCGCGAAGAGAGAAGCGGCGCCCTTGGTCGCGAAGTTTCATGCGCGACATGACATAGGCATTGACAAATGAGCCGGCTATAAAGGCTGTGAACGATGCCAAAGTGATGCGTGGCATTAGTCCGAAGATGTTGTGAAATCCTTCCTGGTTGTGCCAGTAAGGCGCACCAGGTATTATGTCGGCAAGCGCACACACGCTGACAAAGAAAAAGTTCATTGCAAATCCTGTCCAAATGAGCAGGCGAGCCTTGCGGTAGCCCCACACTTCGCTGACACAGTCGTTGATGATGTAACTCACGGGGAAAATAATCAGTCCGCCTGTTACGCTGATGTGCCACACTTCGATTTGTTTTGTCTCAAGCACGTTTGCCGCTATCAGGCACACACAGAAAAGTATGCTCACAAGCATGTAGAGCACACTCACACGGTTACGTTGGTTTTGTTCCATTGTTCTTGTTTTGTTTAAGGGGGTTTAGCAAGTACCCCTGTTAATTAAAATTTTTTTTGTGTTTTTAGATTATGAATTAAAATTGTGAATTCTGAATTATTAATTATGAATTACAAGAAAATCTGTTTACAGCATCTATCACGGTGTCGACCTCAGCATCGGTAAGCGCTGGATGGCACGGCAGACTGAGTTCCTCGGCATGGATGCGCTCAGTGACGGGAAGCGACATGCCGTTCCATTCGGCATAGCACTGCTGTCGATGCGGCGGAATGGGATAGTGTATCTCCGTGCCTATACCCTGTTCGCTAAGCCACGTTTGTAACTGCTCGCGCTCGCTGCAGAAAACGGGGAAAATGTGGTAGACAGAGTCTGCATGACTCACAGGGATTCGCACCTGAGTATTGCTGATGCCCTGCAAGTAGCGCAAGGCTATCTGCCGTCTGCGGTCATTGTCACGGTCAAGATTTGGCAATTTTGCACTGAGTATTGCTGCCTGTATTTCGTCCATTCGCGAGTTGCGCCCAATGTAACTAAAAACATATTTGCGCGACGAGCCGTAGTTGCCTAACCGTCGCACTGTCTCAGCAAGAGCGTCGTTGTCAGTAGTAACAGCACCGGCATCGCCCATGGCTCCAAGATTTTTTGTGGGATAGAAACTATGGGCTGCAGCATCGCCAAGCGCGCCAGTGCGTGCCCCCCTGCCCCCAGAGGGATGGGGGGCAAAACATCCGTGAGCCTGAGCGTTGTCTTCAATTAGTTTCAGCCCACGACTGCGGCAGATATTGCCTATCCTGTCGGTGTATGCGCACCTTCCGTAAAGATGGACTATCATTATGGCGCGAGTAAGCGGAGTAATGTGCTGCTCTATAAGCGCATCGTCAATCTGCAACGTTTCCCACGAAGGCTCTACAAGGACTGGCTTCAGGCCACACTCGGTTATGGCAAGGATGCTGGCGATATAGGTATTGGCTGGAACGATCACCTCGTCACCATCACGCATCACGCCAAGTTCTTTATAGGCACGCAGAATGAGTGTCAGAGCATCAAGACCGTTGCCGCAACCTATCGCGTGGCGCGTACCGATATAGTCGGCGTACGACTGCTCAAAGCGCGCAGTGGCCTCACCGCGCAGATACCAACCGCATTGCAGCACTTCGTCGGCAGCGTGCTCGTAGGGCTCGTTGATTTGTTTCAGGTCCAAGTACTTGATCATCGCGACAGCAAATTATTCACTCTAACCCTTTTCACTCTTCTGTATTACCTTCTCAATATCTTTCTCCTCTGCTTAGACTTCCCATTCGTATCTGTCGAAGCACACCGTACGTCCTCCGAAACCTTCTTTCTGGAATATCAGCGAGGCATTCAGTTCGTCGGTATCACCCTGTGCCGAAGTACCGAAGTCGAAATAAGGACGCTGGAAGTCTGTCTCATTCAACAGATGATGGAACAGCAAGTCGAGCGCACCTGTCTGCTTGCCCTCCGGAGTGGCAGAGATATACTGCGTACGCACTACCTGTGGCGTGAGGTAAAGCACCGTTCCCCCAAGCGGTACGGCGTCGCGGTAGATCATAAAAAGTCTGATTTCTTTGGGGAAGCGGTCTTTCAGCATACGCATCTCGGCAACAGTGTGCACGGGCTTGGCACCATACTTTCTGTGCAGATTGTCCGTCAGGATATTCCAGAAAGCCTCTAAATCGTCACTCCCTTTCACCTCGAAGCCCTGCCTTAACGCCTTGCGTACTCCTGACATACGCGACTCTGCAAAACGTAACCTCTGACGGAGAAAAACCACGGAAGAAGCGTCACGTCCTATCAGCCGCGCATGGCAACGTATAGAAAGAGCATAGAGGTCGTCTTCTGCCGGCAGTCGGTGATAAACCCACGGCACTGGCTTGTAGACAATCCTACGCACACCGTCGGCCCGCAATGCTTCGCTAACAGCCCCTGCAATCTCGCATAAGCGGCCTGCTGTTGCCTTCTCGTCGGTGACAAAACCGCCATAGGTCAGACCCTGATGCGAATAGAACGTATCGCCGCAACGATTTCCGGGTAACAGCGCAAAGAGACGCTGCCGGTGATAAACCATCAGGGAATTGTCGCTGAAGCGGTCGCGATGGTAGTCCATGTAGCCGCGGTTGAAAAGAAACGTTCCCTGCTTTGAGCGCTCTACAAAGGCATTCCACTCCGCAGCATTATCTGCCGCATATCGCCGTATCTCAAACATCTATTGCAGTAGCAAATGAGATTAAATCACTGTTCACTATTACCTTTTGCCATTTCAAGGAATTCGTCATAGTCGTAGACATACTCAGCCTCGTCGAAAAGTTCGGAAGCCAACACAAGGCATACAGCACCAGAGGAGAAATCCTCAAGAGTGCGCCATACGCCCGTGCCTACATATAATCCCTGATACGGATGGTTGAGATGGAACCGCTGACGCTCGTGACCGTCGAAGACCTCAACGTCGAACGAGCCGCTGACTGCTACGATTATCTCCTCGCACGTCCTGTGAGCATGACCGCCTCGCCGCTCACCGCCAGGAACATCGTACGTCCAGTAGACACGTGCAATGTCGAACGGAACATTCTTCATCTGCTCCGCCACGGTCAGGTTGCCGCGAGGGTCAACGATTTTCGGAAGGTCTATCAATCCAGCATTCATCGTTTTATACATATTTAATTAGAGTTGTATACACTTTATCAACAAAGAAACGCTTCGTGAGATACGAAACAACAGATATCAGCAGGATAGTCGCTACTATTACACCAAGACCAAGACGCCCTTCTTCACCAATACCTGCCGAAGACAACAGACTATAGAAAACACGCATGGTAATCCAATGCGTTAGATAAATCTCGAAACTGATACTGCCCAGCCATTGCATGACAGGATGATGGAAGCACCGAGTAACCATTCCTCTCAGTTTATCCGTCTTCACAAAACCGAACAGAACGATTGGAGAAACGCCCCAGAACATACTGGCACATCTGAAACCAATGGCCGACCGCTCATAAACAAAGAAAGAGAACACCACCCAACACGCCAACAGCACCTCTATCAAAGAGATACATCCCACAGACTGTCGACTGAGCCATCTCTCCACCTGCCCGGCAGAAGCCGAGACTGAGAAACGGAACAAGAGTATACCGAGGGCAAAATCAAGTAGGCGCGTCGCTGGCGAGGCATAAAGTAGAGGATTCACCATACTCATCGGAATGCTGATAGCAAGAACGACATACAATCCAAGGACTGCTGCCCCCACCAAAATCAGTTTCCGCAGTGAAACAGAATTCAGCCACATGAACAACACGCCGAACACGACATAGAAGAACAACAGGTCAGACAAGAACCACGATGAGCCATTAGCCACAAAATAGAAATCATCACTCGGCACCCAACTCTGCAGCAACAGAGCGTTTGCCAACAGTTTCGGCCAACTAAAATAACGCTCCAGTCGTGCATCCAATGCCACCATCACAAGAAACGTCACAAGATGCAGGGGATAGAACTTAAACAATTGTTTCTTCAGGAATTGTTTCCACCTGAACTCTCCATTTTGCACCTGCCGCCCATACGCATAAGAAAGAATAAAGCCACTCAATACGAAGAAAAACGAGGCACCACACTCTCCACCGAAATCGAACGATTTTCCGATGATGTGTGACATCACGACAAACATGATGAATACGAATCTCAACGATTGAAGTGACTTAATCATTCGCCGTTAATGTTCAAACTTCGTATAGGGATCGGTGCCAAGCACTGTCTTGGCGAGGCGCTTGGCCTTGGAGCGGAGGGCTTCAACGTCGTCGTCAACCTCACCGTAGCAGAGAACAACTCCCATGCGGCGACCCTTGTGAGCCTCGGGCTTACCAAAGATGCGGATGCGCGTACGGTCTTCCTTGAGTGCTTCAACAAGATTATAGTCGAGCGGTCCCTGTTTCTCTTCTGGCGAGAGAATGACGGCAGAGGCGCCGGCATGCTCCAGATGAATGCCGGCAATAGGCAGTCCGAGCACGGCACGAAGATGGAGTTCAAATTCAGAAAGATTAGTGGTGTGGCCAAGTGTCACCATGCCTGTGTCGTGTGGACGCGGTGAGAGTTCGGAGAAGATAACCTCACCCTGTCTTGTCAGGAAGAACTCTACGCCCCAGATGCCGGCACCTGTCAGCGCACTGGTAACTTTGTCGGCCATAATCTGCGCCTGTTTGAGAGCAGCCTCAGGGATTTTGTACGGCTGCCACGACTCACGATAGTCGCCCGACTTCTGTACATGGCCTATCGGTGGGCAGAACAGTGTCGGCCAGCCATGCTGCTGAGTGACTGTAAGCAGTGTGAACTCTGACTCGAAGTCAATAAACTCCTCGATTATGACTTCCTTAACATCACCACGAGAGCCCTCCATGGCCTCACGGAAAGCCTGCTCGAGTTCGGTTTCGTTGTGAACGTAACTCTGGCCGTGGCCGGATGACGACATAAGAGGCTTGACAACACAGGGGAAGCCAATCTCGTCGGCAGCGCGCTTGAACTCGTCGAAAGTCTTGGCATAGAAATACTTTGCCGTGCGCAGGCCAAGGTCACGAGAGGCAAGGTCGCGGATGGCACGGCGGTTCATCGTGAAGTTGACAGCACGGGCAGACGGCGTAACCTGTATACCTTGCTCCTCAAACTTAAACAGGCGCTCTGTGCGTATGGCCTCTATCTCAGGAACAATTATGTCCGGATTGTGCTTGCGGACTACAGCCTCGAGAGCATCGCCGTCAAGCATAGAAAACACTTCACGCTCGTCGGCTACCTGCATGGCAGGAGCGTTGTCGTAACGGTCGCACGCAATTACATACTGGCCAGCACGCTTGGCTGCTATCACAAACTCTTTGCCCAGTTCGCCTGAGCCTAACAGCAAAATCTTTTTCATTATCTTAAATCTCACTATTCCGTCGAAGGAATTCTTGTTATCTGTTACTGTACATTTTGTCGTAATACTTCTGGTAGTCGCCGCTCGTCACGTTGTCAAGCCACTCCTGATTGTCAAGATACCACCTTACGGTCTTCTCTATTCCTTCCTCAAACTGCAGACTGGGCTCCCAGCCAAGTTCACGCTGGAGTTTAGAGGAGTCGATGGCGTAACGCAGGTCGTGGCCGGCACGGTCGGTGACGAAGGTTATCAAATCCATGTCCTCGCCTTCCTTGCGGCCAAGGAGACGGTCGACAGTCTTGATGACAACCTTGATAATGTCTATGTTCTTCCACTCATTAAAGCCGCCGATGTTGTAGGTTTCGGCTGTCTTTCCTTCATGGAAGATAAGGTCGATGGCACGGGCGTGATCCTCAACGAAAAGCCAGTCGCGAACATTCTCACCCTTGCCATAGACGGGAAGAGGCTTGCGATGGCGGATGTTATTAATAAAAAGAGGTATCAGTTTCTCCGGAAACTGGTAAGGACCGTAGTTGTTGGAACAATTTGTAACCACGACAGGCATGCCATAGGTGTCGTGGAATGCGCGAACAAAGTGGTCGCTCGACGCCTTTGCCGCACTGTAGGGAGAATGAGGGTTGTACTTCGTCGTTTCAAGGAAGAACTTATCGCCATATGCAAGATGATGTTCGGCACTCGACGCCGTAGTTGTGAACGGCGGCTCTATACCCTCAGGGTGCGTCAGTTCAAGTGCGCCATAAACCTCATCGGTGGAAATATGATAGAAGCGCTTGCCCTCATATTTCTCTGGAAGACTCTCCCAGTAGAGTTTGGCTGCCTGAAGCAGGCTGAGAGTTCCCATAACGTTCGTCTGAGCAAAGGTGAACGGGTCTTTTATGGAGCGGTCTACATGGCTCTCGGCGGCAAGATGGATGATTCCGTCTACTTTCTTGTCTTGCATCAACTTTAAAAAGGCATCGAAGTCGCATATATCCATCTTTACAAATTCGTAATTCGGCTTTTGCTCAATGTCTTTAAGGTTTGCAAGATTACCAGCATACGTCAACTTGTCGAGATTGATAATGTGGTAGTCGGGATACTTGTTTACAAAAAGACGCACTACGTGGCTTCCTATGAAACCTGCGCCACCAGTAATAACAATTGTACGTTTCATAACTTTATCTTATTTTATGTTCTCCTAATGATATCACTTCACAATCGGTAAACTTGTCTCCATCAATGGTAAGACGAACCAGGGTACGCTCTTTATGCCATCCTTGAATGCCGGCAGCCCCTGGATTGATGTGCAGCAGGTTAAGCGTTTTGTCAAACTTGACTTTCAAGATATGCGAATGGCCTGCAATGAAAAGTTGAGGCGGACTGGCGAAAAGCATAGAACGCACCGATGCATCGTAGTTGCCAGGATAGCCTCCGATATGCTTTATCAGCACATCTACATCCTCACATTTGAAACGGCAAATCTCACGATACATCAACCGCAAGTCACCACCGTCGCAGTTTCCACACACAGCACGGAAGGGACGGAAGGCAGCCAACTTCTCAGCAACTTCCACACTGCCTATATCGCCTGCATGCCATATCTCATCGCATGGCTCGAAGTAGTGCAGGTACTTCTCATCCCAATAAGAATGTGTGTCGCTGAGAATGCCTATCTTCTTCATTGCAGGAAGTGAGTATTGAAACTATGACTTTATATTAAAACGACGACGAATGAAGTCGGCAATAAATTGTTCTGTCGGTTGCAGGCCGAGAATACTGGAGTCGATACAGAGATCGTACGATTCGCTATGCCCCCATCGCTTACCTGTATAATAATTATAGTAAGAGGCTCGCTTCGCCTCGCCCTGCTCTATCAATTTACGTGCTGCAGTGCGCTCAATATGCTGACGTGCCGACACCTGACTGATGCGGAACTCCATGGAAGCAGTGATGAAGATGTTTACAACATTGTCCATGTCACGCAGAACGTAATCGGCACATCTGCCAACAAATACACACGAGCCCTGCTGAGCAGCCTTGCGAATAGCATCGCTCTGAAACTGGAACAGTCCTTCAGGCGAGAACTTGGAATGATAGATATTGCCACTTCCGCCAGCATGTGGCGACTGCAGATTGAACAGCGACTTCAGGAAACCCTTTCTTTCGTCATTCTGCTCAAAGAAACGCTCGGAGAAGCCACTTTCCTTGGCTGCCAAATTCAACAACTCCCTGTCGTAGTAAGTCGCCCCGAAGTCCATAGCCAACATACGGGCGATGTCATGTCCCCCGGAGCCTAACTGCCTGCCTACGCAAATTATTATATGACTGTTACTCATGATTTCAAGCGTTTCATATACCAGAAAAGAAGTGGCAGAGTCATGGCAAACGAGCCGAAATCGCTTAAAGCCATGGAATACCACACTCCGTCAAGTCCCAACATTATTGGTAACACATATGCCAGTGGGATAAGCAGTATCAACTGGCGCGAAAGAGAAAGGAATATAGATACCTTTACCTTTCCTATACACTGAAAGAAGTTTGTAATCACAGCCTGCGAACCTACTACGAAGAACACAAGCATGTTGAGGCGTATTCCCCTGGCCGACATCGCAATCAAAGTTGCATCTGTGGTAAATATGCGTGCTATCTGATATGGAAACAGCATTGACAATCCCCAGCCAACTAACAGAATTGTCGTTGCGGCTCCTATGGCCAGCCACAACACGCGGAACATGCGGTCAAATTTCTCTGCGCCGTAATTGTAGCCTGCTATAGGCTGCATTCCTTGGTTTACACCTATCACAAACATAAAGAATACCATACCAATAGAGTTGGCTATGGAATATGCGCCTACTGCCATATCTCCACCGTAGCGCATGAACTGATTGTTCATAAATATCACCACGATGCACGCTGTGGCATTCATCAGGAAAGGCGAAATGCCGATTGATATTATGTTGCGCACAAGGTCTGCCTTCAGTTTGTAGATACCCCGTTTGAGATGCAGTATTTCCTTGCTGTCAGAAAAAAGCCACAACTGCCAGCATAGCGCTAAGGACTGGGAAGTTACAGTTGCGAAGGCTGCACCTTTTATGCCCCAGCGCAGCCACCATACAAATAAAATGACCAGTACTATATTGCATGCCACTGTAAACAAAGTTGAGTACATTGCATGGCGAGGCTTACCGGCGGCACGAAGAACGGCATTCATGCCGAAATACATGTGGGTAATCATATTGCCAAGCAATATCACTGTCATAAATTCCCGTGCATAAGGCAACGTCACATCGCTGGCTCCAAAAAAACGAAGAATGGGGTCAAGCAGCAATAGGCAGACCACCATAAAGAGGAATCCGACAATGAGATTAAGAGTGACAGTATTGCCAAGAAGATGCTCAGCAGTGGCGTAGTCGCGCTGTCCTAATTTTACGCTGATACAAGTAGAGGCTCCCACGCCCACCGCAGCGCCAAAAGCGCCCGATAAATTCATTAGTGGGAAAGTTATTCCAAGTCCTGCGATAGCCTCCGGCCCTACCAACTGACCTATCATGGCACGGTCGATAATGTTGTACATACTTGACGCCGTCATTGCCACCATTGCCGGTAAGGCATATTGCATCAGGAGTTTGCCGACAGGCTTTGTTCCTAACTCAAGCGTTGCTTGCTTGTTATCCATTAACGCGTAGAGAATCGAGAATATTTATTGAAACATGTGCCCCACTCTTCCTGGAGAGTGGGACACATGCCAGTAGAGTTTCGCAGTCTAAGCAGCGAATTTTAATCTTGCTGATTTTCAGGACGCAGTTGACGCACTACGACACCGGCGCGCCACATTTCCTGATTGCGCATTGCCTCAAGTTCTTTCTCCAAGCCGGCACGATAGTCAGGCTTTGAGTTGGCATCAATGGAAATCTGAGCCTCGTTACCGCTCTTCACAGATTCATATAGTTGCTGCATCACAGGCTTGATGGCGTCATGGAAACGAGGAGCCCAGTCGAGAGCACCGCGCTGGGCCGTTGTAGAACAGTTGGCATACATCCAGTCCATACCTTTGGCGCCGAAGAGCGGGCCGAGGCTCTGCGTGAGTTCCTCAACCGTCTCATTGAAAGCCTCGGATGGCGAATGGCCATTCTCACGAAGAACTTCATACTGAGCCAGAAGCAGTCCCTGAATAGCACCCATCAGCGAGCCACGCTCACCAGTGAGGTCACTTGTAGCCTCGCGCTCAAAGGTTGTCTTAAACATGTATCCGGCACCGATACCAATACCAAAGGCAAGTGTCTTTTCTTCTGCCTTACCGCTGGCATCCTGATAGACTGCATAAGAGCAGTTCAGGCCACGGCCTTCGCAGAACATGGTACGAAGACTGGTGCCGCTACCTTTAGGAGCAACGAGGATTACATCGACATCCTTTGGAGGAATAACGCCAGTACGGTCGCTCCAGTTGATAGCAAAGCCATGGCTATAGTAAAGAGTCTTTCCGGGCTTCAAATACTGCTTTATTGTCGGCCATACTTGTATCTGACCGGCATCAGAAAGCAGCATGCAAAGAATGGTGCCGCGCTCAGCAGCCTCTTCAATAGAGAAGAGAGTCTTGCCGGGAACCCATCCGTCGGCCACAGCCTTCTCGTAGGTTTTTCCCTGACGCTGGCCAACAATGACATTAAAGCCGTTGTCGCGCAGGTTACATGCCTGACCGGGGCCCTGGATGCCGTAGCCTATCACGGCTATTGTTTCATTCTTCAATACTTCACGTGCTTTCTCCAAAGAGAACTCCTTACTGGTGATGACGGTCTCAATGACACCGCCAAAATTCATTTCTGCCATAATTTCTCGCTTTTATATTTTTTTACAATTTGTCAGTGTTTACGGCTTGCAAAATTACGTATTTGCATAGTAACAGCCAAATTTTCTTATGGTTTTTTATTGTACGCCTGTTATTATATACTTAATTCATCAAGCACTTTTATAAGTCCCTTGTTAAACGGCTTGTCAGAGCGTATTGCTTCACTGAACGGCACAAATACCACTTCGTTGTTGCGCACGCCAATCATAACATTACGCTGTCCTTGCATGAGTGCCTTGATTGCGCCAGCGCCAGTGCGCGATGCCAGTATGCGATCGTGAGCAGACGGGCTACCCCCGCGCTGCAAATGTCCAAGGATGGAAACGCGTACGTCAAATCCCGGAAACTCTTTCTTCACGCGGTCAGCGTAGTAGAGAGCGCCACACTTCGGACTCTCCGACACTATAACGATGCACGATTTCTTGGACTTGCGAATTCCGCGCTCCATGAAGCGTGCCAGTTGGTCTACGTCAGTACTTTCCTCCGGAATAATGGCAGCCTCTGCACCGCATGCTATTGCTGAGTTTTGTGCAAGGAAACCTGCGTCACGTCCCATCACCTCTATAAAAAATATACGCTCATGTGAGTTTGCCGTGTCACGTATTCGGTCCACGCACTCCATGATTGTATTCATCGTAGTGTCGTATCCTATTGTAGAATCGGTGCCGAAGAGGTCGTTGTCAATCGTTCCAGGCAGGCCTACAACGGGAAAATCATATTCCATGGCAAAGTTGCGTGCACCGGTAAGCGAACCATTTCCGCCTATCACCACGAGGGCGTCGATTTCTTCGCGCTTACATGTCTCGTAGGCTTTCTGCATACCTTCAGGAGTCATAAACTCCGCAGAGCGCGCCGTTTTCAGGATTGTTCCTCCACGTGTTATGATTCCGCTCACGTCTTCTGTCGTGAACGTCTTCACTTCTCCTTTTATTAATCCGTCGTATCCGCGATAGATTCCTTTCACTTTAAGACCGTTGCAAATCCCCGAACGGGTAACAGCACGTATTGCAGCGTTCATACCAGGTGCATCACCTCCGGAAGTAAGTATTCCGATTGTATTTATCCTTGCCATAAAACCGAAAATTATATATAATTTGTCTCTATCCACAAGATGAGGAGTCCCATAAGCCATCCCAGCAAAACCTTGGGAGTCAGGTTTTTCAGATACCAGCCCAATCGGACATGCTCCATGCGCATCAGCGCAAGTCCGCTGGTTGAACCGACAGAGAGAAGACAGCCGCCGACAGCCGTAGTAAAGGCTATCATTTTCCAGTATGTGCCATTTGCAGCCATGTCGCCTGTTTCTGCCACAGGATAGAACATGATATTGCTCACGGCAACAGTGAATGTGTCTATCAGTGAACTCAGCACTCCGGCGCCAGCACCTATAATCCATATATTATGTACGTACTGGTCGAACAGATGAGCAACATCGGCAAAGATGCCAGTTTCCGTGACAACGCCCATGCCCATCATAATTCCCATCACGAAGAGCATTTGCTGCAGGGCTCCATACTGCAAGGCACGCGGTATGCGGCGCTGCGCCATCTGGTCGGCATCCATCACCCTGCGATTAAACGCTTCGTTGACCACCCACAGCACGCTGAGCACACACAATGCGCCGAGGAACGGCGACAATTTGGTGATATTGTGGAATGTGGGAATGAACCACAGTCCACCAATTCCCACTACCAACATGACAAAACGCTGCCATCGATTGAGTCGTGTCTCATCCCCACGGTACGGCGACGGTCTCCACTGCGTGTCTAATCTGTCTGGTAACTGCCTGTTGATGAGCATTGTAGGCACAACCCATGCCACAAATGCTGGAATGAACATATAGGCAGAGAAATTGCTTGCCGTCACCGCTCCGTCGCCCCATAGAATAAGTCCTGTGGGATCGCCTATTACCGTGAAGCATCCGCCACAATTAGCCGCAAGCACTATAGCAGAACCGACCAACATTCTCTGACGACCGCTCTGCAGGATGTTGTTCATTATGACGAGCATCATCGTCGTTGTAGTCAAGTTGTCAAGGTTTGCCGAGAGAATGAACGTAGCAAACGTGATTGTCCAAAGCAGTCTTTTGGAGTTGCGCGTACGAATCCATTCCGTTATGAAGTCAAAGCATCCGTTGTTGTTTAGGATTTCTATTATCGACATCGTTGCCAGCAGGAACATCACGATGGCTGCGGCACGGCCAACGTACTTCAGAAAAACGTTCTCGTAGATAAATGTCTTCACCGTATCGCTCGACGGAGTCATGCCAGCCAGGAATTCCATATACTCTGCTGCGTGCAACTTCATCACGAAATCCGTTCCATAGCACACGTAGACCACCCACCCTGCCGTACCAAGGAACATCGCAATGGCCGACTTGTTCACTCCGGTCAGGTGTCCCGTGGCAATGAGCAGATAGGCTGCTGCCAACATCAATACGATTACCAGTGTCATAACAGTTTTCCTTTTACTCTACAGTGACAGATTTTGCGAGATTGCGCGGTTGGTCGACATTCTTACCCTTGCAGACAGCCACATGATAGGCCAGGAGTTGCAGCGGAATTGTTGCCACGAGCGGCTCAAGACATTCCATCATGTCGGGCAGTTCTATCACTTCGTCGGCAATGTGTGCAATGGTGTCGTCGCCTTTGGAGACCAACGCTATGACACGTCCCTGTCGTGCCTTTATCTCCTGGATGTTCGACAGAACCTTTTCGTACATTGCGTTATGTGTTGCTATAACCACCACCGGCATGTCGCTGTCTATCAAAGCAATAGGGCCGTGTTTCATTTCGGCTGCAGGATATCCTTCCGCGTGTATATAGGAAATCTCTTTCAGTTTTAGCGCTCCCTCAAGAGCCACAGGATAACTGAAACCACGGCCGAGATAGAGGAAATTGTGAGCGTAGGTGAACGTGCGCGCTAAGTCGGCTATCCTGTCGTTGGCTTTCAGTACCTCCTCTATGAGTTTTGGTATCTCGCTCAGTCCATTTACCACCTTCACATACTCGTTGTGGTCGATGGTGCCCTTTGCCTCGGCAAGCGCCAGTGCAAACATGGTTAGTACGGTGACCTGGCCGGTAAACGCCTTAGTCGACGCTACGCCAATCTCAGGGCCTACGTGTATGTATGTTCCAGTGTCTGTCGCACGAGGTATAGACGAGCCGATGGCGTTGCAAACGCCGTAGATGAATGCACCTTTCTGCTTAGCCAGTTGTATTGCGGCCAGCGTGTCGGCTGTTTCGCCGCTCTGCGATATAGCCATGACGACGTCGTCCTTGGTTACTACGGGGTTGCGATAGCGGAACTCCGAGGCGTACTCTACTTCCACGGGAATTCTGCAGAATGTTTCGATCAGTTGCTTACCGATCAGCGCGGCGTGCCATGATGTGCCGCATGCCACGATAACGATACGCTTCGCCGAAAGTAATTGTCGGCGATAGTCTATAAGCGCAGAAAGCGTGACACGATTGTTGTCGATGTTTACGCGTCCGCGCATACAGTTGGTAAGACAATCCGGCTGCTCGAATATCTCTTTGAGCATGAAGTGCGGGTATCCGCCTTTCTCTATTTGTCCGAGGTCGATATCCACCTTGCTTACCGCCAGTTCCTGCTCTTCGCCCAGAATGCTCACAACGCGAAGTTCGGAGTCGAGACGTATGACGGCGATATTCCCGTCTTCCAGGTATACCACCTTGTCTGTATATTCGATGATAGGGCTTGCGTCAGAGCCGAGAAAAAACTCGTTGTCGCCAATTCCCACTACCAGCGGGCTCTGCTTGCGTGCTGCAATGATCTGCTCAGGATGGCGCTTGTCGACTATAGCGATGGCGTATGCTCCTATCACCTGATAGAGGGCCACCTGCACTGCCGTAAGCAAGTCAACGCTCTTTTTTTCCATGATGTACTCCACGAGTTGCACGAGCACCTCGGTATCTGTGTCAGAGCGGAAGGTTACTCCTTTCTGCTGCAGGTTGCGCTTTATCTCGGCATAGTTTTCTATTATTCCATTGTGGATTATTGCCAGATTCTGCGACTGTGAATAGTGCGGATGCGCGTTTACCGACGACGGCTCTCCGTGTGTTGCCCATCGTGTATGCGCTATTCCGATATTTCCGCTGACGTTTTTGTCGTTGCAGTACTCTGTCAGATTGTCTACCTTGCCTTTTGTCTTGTAGACATTCAGTTCTCCGTCGGTATTTATAAGTGCTACACCTGCTGAGTCATAGCCACGATATTCCAGTCGACGAAGTCCTTTGATAAGTATTGGAAAAGCGTCACGTTTTCCAATGTAACCTACGATACCACACATAAAATCCTTTTCCTTTTTTAACCTTAACTATTTCCTCTTACTGCGGCGCTGCAACGAAAGTCACCTCGCATGCAGATATTTGGTGCAAATATACAAAAAAAATCAATATCTCTCTGTTATTAAAGAAAAATCTTGCGATTTTTTACTGCTGCCGGCCTCGTCCCCTACACCTTATTAATTAATATATAAGGATGGAGGGAAGAAACAAGACATCTTGTTCTTCCCTCCACTCATTTCACTTTTGCAGAAGCAGTTGGCCTATTCGTCCTCCTTGAGTTCAGCCTCGTGCTCCTTGATAAGAGCCTGCTGGATATCGTTCGGAACAAGTTCATAACTCGAGAACCTGGTCGTAAACGATGCGCGTCCGCCCGTCAGCGAACTCAGGGCGATCGAATAACTGGAAAGTTCCTTCAAAGGAATCTTTGCCGACAGTTTCTGGTAGCCAGCCTCTGAATCCATACCCATTATTATGGCTCGGCGGCCCTGCAGATCGCTCATCACGTCGCCCATGTAGTCGGCAGGAACGAGCACCTCCAGATCGTAGATAGGCTCGAGCACCTTTGGTCCGGCTTCGCGGAATGCTGCAGAGAAAGCGTTTCGGGCTGCAAGCATGAACGAGAGTTCGTTGGAGTCTACCGGGTGCATCTTTCCGTCATATACTATCACGCGAACGTCGCGTGCATACGAGCCGGTGAGTGGTCCCTGCTCCATGCGCTCCATTACGCCTTTCAGGATGGCTGGCATGAAACGCAGGTCGATTGCACCGCCTACAACGCTGTTTATAAACACGAGTTTACCGCCCCATTCCAGATCTTTCTCCTCTTTCGACTTGATGTTCATCTTGAACTCCTGTCCGTTAATGGTGAAACTGGTTGGGTCTTCCATGCCCTCAGTGTAAGGCTCAATGATGAGGTGTACCTCACCAAACTGTCCGGCACCGCCCGACTGTTTCTTGTGACGATAGTCGGCGCGTGCCATCTTCGTAATAGTCTCGCGATATGGGATTTTTGGCTCCTGATACTCTATCTGTATCTTTTCGTTGTTCTCCATACGCCATTTCAGTGTGCGCAGGTGGAATTCGCCCTGGCCATGAACGATAATCTGGCGCAGTTCCTTCGATTGCTCGACGACCCAAGTCGGGTCTTCCTGGCGCATCTTCTGCAGGGCGGCCATCATCTTCTCTGTTTCTGCCTCGTTAACGGCTTTGATGGCGCGCGAGAACTTTGAGTTAGGATATTTTATGAAGTCGAATTTATTCTCTACGTCCTTGGCGTTGAGGGTATTGCCTGTCTTGACATCCTTCAGTTTCACGGTGCAGCCGATATCTCCTGCGCGCAACTCGTCAACCTGTATGCGGTTTGCTCCGGCACATGCGTAGATTGTTCCGATGCGCTCCTTCGAGCCGCGGTCGGCATTTGTCAGGTCGTCGCCGCTCTTCACCGTTCCGCTCATCACCTTGAAGTACTGCACCTCACCGATGTGCGGCTCTACGCCCGTCTTGAAGAAATAGAGCGATGTTGGAGCGGTTGCGTCGGCAGGCACGTCCTGTCCTGCGGTATTCTTCACGACAGGCATCTCGCTTACGAACGGCACCACATTGCCCAGGAATTCCATCAGACGGCGCACACCCATGTCCTTGCCTGCGCAGACGCAGAACACAGGGAATATGCTGCGCGTCACGAGACCCTTGCGGATGCCCTCGCGCATCTCGTCTTCGGTCAGGTCTTCACTCTCGAAGAATTTCTCCATCAGCGTGTCGTCGCCGGCAGCGGCAGCCTCTACGAGGGCAGCCTTCATCTCCTTTGCCTTGTCGAGTTGGTCGGCAGGAATGTCTTCTATGATCGGGGCGCCACCTTCTGGCTTCCACGAGTACTTCTTCATCAGCAGCACGTCGATTACTGAGTTGAAGCCGGCACCTGTTGCAACAGGATACTGCACGGGAACGCAGTTGTTGCCATACACCTCGCGCAGTTGGCTCAGTATCTGGTCGAAGTCGCA
>CALFIY010000009.1 GCA_937877595.1 uncultured Prevotella sp. | reverse complement strand
CTGCATCGGCTGAATATTTTTCTGTTCGTCCATTCCTTGATTATATTTTATAATCTAAATATTATATCCCTCTCTCTGCCCAGTCGCCACGGTCAAGGTTACGATACCCGATGGCTTCGGCGATATGCATGGACTGGACTTTTTCGCTACCGGCAAGGTCGGCAATGGTGCGTGCGACCTTCAGGATGCGGCTGTAGGCACGGGCGGAGAGTTTCAAGCGCTCCATCGCCATGCGGAGCATGTCGAGTGAGGCGGCGTCGGGCTCTGCGAACTGGTGTAGCATGCGCTCTGTCATTTGGGCATTGCAGTGGACAGCCCCCAGCCCTCCCTGTTTAGAAAGGGAACTGAAGCGCTCGCTCTGGATGTTGCGGGCACGAATGACGCGCTCGCGTATCTTTTCGCTTGGCTCACCAGGCTGCATCTGCGAGAGTTGTGCGAAGGGCACGGCCTGTATCTCGCAATGAATATCGATGCGGTCGAGCAATGGGCCGCTGATTTTGTTCATGTAGCGCTGAATTTGCCCTGGGGTGCATACGCAGTTGTGAGTGGGGTCGCCATAGTAGCCGCAGGGGCATGGATTCATTGATGCCACAAGCATGAAGGATGCAGGATAGTCGACAGAGTATTTTGCGCGGCTTACTGTGATATGCCTGTCTTCCAGTGGCTGTCTCAAAACCTCAAGTACGGAGCGCGACAGTTCAGGCATTTCGTCGAGAAAGAGCACGCCGTTGTGGGCGAGGCTTATTTCGCCGGGCTGCGGATTGGTGCCGCCACCAACGAGAGCCACTTGCGAGATGGTATGGTGTGGGGAGCGAAAGGGGCGCTGACTGATAAGACTTGTGCCGCGTGTTAGTTTTCCTGCCACGGAGTGGATTTGTGTCGTTTCCAGGCTTTCTGAGAGCGACAGTGGCGGCAGAATTCCCGGCAGTCGCTTTGCAAGCATTGACTTTCCAGAGCCTGGCGGTCCTATCATAATGAGATTGTGACCGCCGGCAGCGGCTACTTCAAGCGCACGCTTCACGCTCTCCTGTCCGCGAACGTCGGAAAAATCAAGGTCGAACACCGCCTGTTGCTCGTAGAATTCCCGTCGTGTGTCAACCATCGTAGGAGAATACTGCGTACTGCCGTTCATAAAATTTATAACGTCAGTCAGAGTCTCCATGCCGTAGACTTCAAGATTGTTCACCACCGCTGCTTCGCGCTCGTTTTGTTTTGGAACGATCAGTCCTTTGAATTTCTCGGCTCTTGCCTTTATGGCAATCGGCAGCGCGCCGCGAACTGGTTGCAAACGGCCGTCGAGCCCCAGTTCGCCAACTATCATAAAATCTTCCAGTCTGCTGCTGTCTATCTTGGCACTTGCAGCCAGTATGGCTATTGCCACAGGCAGGTCGTAGGCGCTGCCCTCCTTTTTGATATCAGCAGGCGAGAGATTTACCGTGATGTCCATGACGGGCATTTTCAGCCCGTTGTTGTTCAGCGCAGCCCTGATGCGGTCGTAACTCTCTCGTACGGCAGTATCGGCCAGTCCTGTAAGGTGGAATTGAACGCCTCTTGACAGACTCACCTCTGTCTTCACCACGGTTACTTCCAGTCCGTTCACGGCGGCACAATATGTTACAGTAAGCATAGTGTTATTGGTTTTTCTCCACAAAAGTATATAAAAGAAGAGAAAATGCGGAAATAAATTTTGCATTTCTGCTCTATTTTACTAATTTCGCTGCCAAATTAAACATCCATTATAATATGTACGACAAAGAGCGCGGGCTATATATTGCTCACAGTGCCAAGGGTGCACTAAGTATTACAGGTAAGATGGCCAATCGCCACGGACTTATAGCAGGTGCCACGGGAACCGGCAAGACAGTTACGCTGCAGGTAATGGCTGAGACATTCTGTCAGGCAGGCGTGCCATGCTTCATGGCCGACATGAAGGGCGACCTCAGCGGCATTTCCCAGGTAGGGCAGATGAGTGGCTTTATCGAGAAACGCCTTCCCGAGTTTGGCCTTGAGAGTCCTGAGTTCCAGGCATGCCCTGTCAGGTTTTACGACGTGTACGGCGAGCAGGGCCATCCCATGCGTGCCACAGTTTCACAAATGGGCCCGCAGTTGCTGTCTCGCCTTCTGATGCTCAATGAGGTGCAGGACGGAGTGCTGAACATCGTGTTCCGTATAGCCGATGAGCGCGGACTGCTTATTGATGACTTGAAAGATCTCCGCTCCATGCTCGACTATGTTGCCCAGCATGCCAAGGAGTACACCACGCGCTACGGCAATATCTCCACCGCCACCGTAGGAGCCATCCAGCGCGCCTTGTTGCAGTTGGAAAACCAGGGCGCCGACAAATTCTTCGGTCTGCCGGCCTTCGACATCCACGACCTGATGGCCACAGAAGGCGGAAAAGGAGTGATGAGCGTTTTGGCTGCCGACAAATTGATGCTCCAGCCCAAACTCTACAGCACATTCCTCCTCTGGCTGCTTTCCGAGTTGTACACTACGCTTCCCGAAGTCGGCGATTTGCCACAGCCCAAACTTGTTTTCTTCTTCGACGAGGCTCACATGCTTTTCGACGGAACCAGCAAGGCTCTTCTCGACAAGATAGAACAGGTTATCCGCCTCATACGCTCCAAGGGCGTTGGAATATACTTTGTCACCCAGAGTCCCACAGATATTCCCGAAAACATTCTGGGTCAGTTGGGCAACCGCGTGCAACATGCGCTTCGCGCCTACACTCCCAAGGATCAGAAAGCCGTCAAGACGGCAGCCGATACCTTCCGTGCCAATCCTGACTTCAAGACCGACGAAGCCATCATGCAACTTGAGACAGGCGAGGCCCTTGTCAGTTTCCTTGATGAGAAGGGTGCTCCTTCTGTCGTGGAGCGTGCCAAGATTCTCTTCCCATTGTCGCAGATTGGCGCCATCAGTGAGGCTCAGCGCAGCAGTATTATCCGACAGAGTATCATCTTCGGCAAATACGACAAGGCTGTAGACCGCGAAAGTGCCTTTGAACAGTTGCTTGCCGCGTCGGAACAGCAGTCACAGGAGGCTGAGGAGGTTGCCGAAGAAGCGACTGCCCCAAAGGAGAAAGGAAGCAAGGCAGAAAAGTCGAAGCCTACTATTATTAATAAGGTGATGAAATCCGTGCTTACTGCTGTCACGTCCACCCTTGCTGCGCTGCTTGGCACCTATGTCAGCAATAAGGTGAGCGGCAAGACGAGTAAGAGCCGCACGTCGACAAAGGAGAAAGTTGTCAAGAACGCCACTTCGGCAGCCACGCGCACCATCACCCGTGAACTTACGCGTGACATTCTCGGCAACCTTGTGAAATAGTACCCTTCGCCACACCGTGATTACAATCGAAGAGATAAGAGACCGGCGTATTGCCGTGTTGTTGTCGGGTGGTGTAGACTCATCGGTAGTTCTTCATCAGTTGGTCGGCAACGGGCTTCATCCCGACTGTTTCTACATCAACATCGGTCCTGAGGAAGACGAACAGTGGGACTGTACGGCAGAGGAAGACCTTGAGATGGCTACTGCCGTAGCCCACCGCTATGACTGCCAACTGGAAGTCGTCGACTGTCACAGGGAATACTGGGATGAGGTGACTCGCTACACTATGGACAAGGTTCGCGCAGGTCTTACTCCCAATCCCGACGTGATGTGCAATCGTCTTATCAAGTTTGGTGCCTTCCATGAGAAACGAGGGCGCGACTACGATCTTATTGCCACCGGCCATTACGCTCAGACCGAGACCGACGAGCGTGGCCGTAAGTGGCTTGTCACCAGTCCCGACCCCGTAAAGGACCAGACCGATTTCCTTGCACAGATTTACGATTGGCAGTTGCAGAAGGCAATATTCCCCATAGGTCACATGATGAAGGACGAAGTGCGTGAGATTGCCGAGCGCGAGCATCTCGTCAATGCCCACCGTCGCGACTCGCAGGGCATTTGCTTTCTTGGCAAGATCAACTACAACGACTACATACGTCGCTATCTTGGCGAGCAGCCTGGCGACGTCATAGAACTTGAGACGGGCCGCCTGATTGGCCGGCATCGCGGTCTCTGGTTTCACACCATCGGCCAGCGCCATGGTCTCGGCTTCGGTGGCGGTCCCTGGTTTGTCGTCAAGAAAGACGTAGCCGCCAACATCCTTTTTGTCTCGCACGGCTACGACCCGCAGACAGCCTATAGCAGCACCTTTGGCATTGCCGACTTCCACTGCCTCACTGCGCCTCTTTCCGAACTGCTCGCCTGTGGAAAGGCGACGGTGCGTTGCAAGATACGCCACACCCCCGAGTTCCACAGCGCCACATTGTCCTTATGCGAAGACGGTGCGCTGCGCATCGTTTCCGACAGTCCCATCCATGGCGTTGCGCCTGGCCAGTTCTGCGTTGTCTACGACGAGCAGCACCATCGCTGCTGGGGATCAGGTGAGATAACTATCTGACATAATCCAATATCATATAATCTTTCAAAGAAAAGACATGAAGAACAATCGCCTGTTCCTTATGATGTCCCTGTTGGCCGTCGGTGTCATCGCCGCTGCTCAGGGTCCTAACAACACGGGTACATACTATAGCAGTGCCAACGGCAAGAAGGGTGCTGCGCTGAAGACAGCCATGCACAACATCATCAAGAATCCCGATGCTGTGAGTTACAGCGGACTTAAGGAAGCCTACACGAAGACCGACGTTCGTCCCGACGGCTACCTACGCGACTGGTATTCCAACATTACCAGTTATGTGCCAGGCTCTGCCTTTGGCAGTTACAGCAAGGAGGGCGATGCCTACAACCGTGAACATTCCATGCCTCAGAGTTGGTTCAGTCAGGGCAGCCCCATGCGTTCCGACATAGTCCATGTCATTCCTACCGACGGCTATATCAACAATATGCGCAGCGACAATCCCTTTGGCGAAGTCACTGAGAATGGTGAAAATGTCAAACAGTCGGCCGGCGGCTACAGTAAATGCGGTGCTCCTAAGTCGTCCCTCGGCGTTCCTTCCAGTGTTACAAAGGTTTTCGAGCCCAACGACGAGGTGAAAGGCGACATTGCCCGTATCTATTTCTACATGACCACGTGCTACGAAGACAAGATACTCTCGTGGACGAATGGCACAGCAGGACAGGTCATCGGCGGAACGGAGTACGAACCGCTGCTGCCGTGGGTTATGCAGATGATGCTGCGCTGGGCTAAGCAGGACACTATCGATGCTACGGAGCGCGCGCGCAATGCTGCTTGTTACGAGGTGCAGAAAAACCGCAACCCCTTTGTTGACTATCCCGGGCTGGAAGAATATATCTGGGGCTACAAGAAGGACAGCGTGTTCAGTTACAACAATTATGCAGCGGCCACTGGCTCCACTACCGACAATCCTGACAATCCCGATAATCCTGACCCTACGGAACCGGAGAAGCCAGCCGTCCAGTCAGATACCATTCTGCTCAACAACACTTTCTTCGGCTGCTCATGGACGGGCACTCGCCCAAGTGGCGGCAACACCCAACTCACAGGTCGTCAGGGCGGCATCACCGTGGTCTATGCCATGGGCGATGGCGGCAGCAACATGTACTGCAACGATTCGCAGATACGCCTTTATCAGAAGAATTCTCTCACCGTCAGCGTGAGCGACAATAGTTTCACCAACCTTAGTCTCGTTCTTGCCAAGGAGACTTCCAAGACGTTGCAGTCCTCTGTCGGCAGTGTCGACGGTTTTGCATGGAGCGGTGACGCCGCTGAAGTGACATTCTGTGTCGACGAAGGCTCTGGCAATGCCCAGGTTTCCAGTCTCATCTATACGTTGAAGGAAGATCCCACGGCTGTTGAGCGCATTGCAGAAGGCGAGGTGCGCCCCGTGGCAATCTATTCGCTCGACGGACGGCGCCTGTCGGCGTCGCAGCGTGGCCTTCGCATCGTGCGGCTTTCTGATGGCCGTACTGTAAAGGTGATGCGGTGAGTTGTGAGTTTTGAGTGGTGAGTGGTGAAGGGTGAGGAGCAAGAGGTGAGTGGGGAGAGACGGGAGTTGATTTTTTGATGAAAATATTTGCAGGGTAGTGATTTTCTTTCTACCTTTGCAAGCGCAAAGAGAAACAATAGGGGCGTAGCCCAGTTGGTTTAGAGCGCTGCAGTCACATTGCAGAGGTCCCCGGTTCGAGCCCGGGCGTCCCTACCAAGCCTAATGTTTCTCTTTTTTCTTTTTCCCTTTTTTGTTGCAGACTGTTTCCCTTTTCGTTGCCAACTTTTCCCGTTATGCACGAGTGTCAGAACGGTATTGACAGTTGCGCGTCGTCGCCCAGCAGGTTGAAGGTTCGGCGGTGGTATGGCGTCAGACCGTTTTCGGCTATCGCCTGACGGTGTCGCCTGGTGGGATAGCCTTTGTTTGATGTCCAGTCGTATTGTGGAAATTCCTCTGCCAGTTGTTCCATATAGTCGTCGCGATAGGTCTTTGCCAGTATCGAGGCGGCTGCAATGCTGAGATATTTGCCGTCGCCTTTCACGATTGTCGTGTATGGCAGCGACAGGTACGGTTTGAAGCGGTTTCCGTCTACTATCACAGCCTCTGGACGCACTTTCAACTTGTCGAGTGCGCGGTGCATGGCGAGTATCGATGCGTTGAGGATGTTTATGCGGTCTATCTCTTCTGCCGTCACTTCTCCCACGGCCCACGCCACGGCGTCGCGCTCTATCTCCGTGCGCAGTTGCCGTCGCTGTCGGTCGGTGAGTTTCTTCGAGTCGTTGAGGCCGCTGTTCTCATAGTTGTATGGCAGTATCACAGCGGCAGCAAAGACGCTCCCGGCCAGGCATCCTCTGCCGGCCTCATCGCATCCTGCCTCCGTCAGGTTTTCGTAGTAGTGAGGGGAAAGCATTTTTTCTTAATTAATTTTTTCGTTATGACGTTACTTCGTTATAATGTTATTACGGCCTTTCGTCATCCCGTTATAACGTTATCCCGTCATTTCGACATGTCGTCTTTCCGAGAAAAAATCCTCAGAACATCTGCACCACTCTCTGCAGTGCGCCGACGAAGGTGTCCACCTCTTCCTTCGTGTTGTACACGGCAAACGAGACCCTTACCGTGCCGCTGATGTTCAGCCGCTGCATCAGCGGCTGTGCGCAGTGGTGGCCTGTGCGTACGGCAATGCCGAGGCGGTCGAGCAGGGTGCCCATGTCGAGGTGGTGGATGTTGCCGACCTGGAAACTGATGACGGCATCGTGGAGGACAGGGTCGCTGGGGCCGTAGATGTGCATGTCGGGGATTTCCATGAGGCGCTGCATGGCGTAGGCGGTGAGGTCGCGCTCATGAGCCTCGATGGCATCGAGGCCTACGAGACCCGACGGAGAAGCGTCGGGCAAAGGGGCAGTGAGACCCGACGGAGAAGCGTCGGGCACAGGGGCAGTGACGGAGGTGACGTAGTCGAGGGCACGGGCGAGGCCTGTGGAGGCGACGTAGTCGGGGGTGCCGGCTTCGAACTTATAGGGGAGGTCGTTGAAGGTGGTGTGCTCGAAGGATACGGTCTTTATCATCTCGCCGCCGCCCATGTAGGGGGGCAGGCGGTCGAGCCACTGCTCCTTGCCATAGAGGACGCCGATGCCGGTGGGGCCGTACATCTTGTGGCCGCTGAAGGCGAAGAAGTCGCAGTCGAGGTCTTGCACGTCGATGCGGAAGTGGGGCGTGCTTTGGGCTCCGTCGATGAGGACGGGGATGCCGTGGGCATGGGCTATGCGGATGATGTCCTTGACGGGATTGATGGTGCCGAGGACGTTGCTGACGTGGGAGAGGGAGACGATTTTAGTTCTTTCGTTGAAGAGGGCATCGACACAGTCGAGGCGTACGGAACCATCGTCGGTGATGGGGAGGATGCGGAGGCGGATGCCTTGCCGTTGTTGGAGCAACTGCCACGAGACGATGTTGGAGTGGTGCTCCATCTCGGTGAGGATGACTTCGTCGCCCTCACGCATGAAGGCTTGCCCGAAGCAGGAGGCTACGAGGTTGATGCTCTCGGTGGTGCCACGGGTGAAGATGATTTCGCTGGTGGTGCGGGCGTTGAGGAAGCGGCGGACGGTCTCGCGCGCCTGTTCGTGGAGGTCGGTGGCCTGCTGGGAAAGGAAGTGCACGCCGCGATGGACGTTGGCATTGACGTTGTAGTATTCGTCGGTCATGGCCTCGACGACGCAGCGCGGCTTCTGTGTCGTGGCGGCGTTGTCGAGGTACACCAACGGGTGGCCGTGCACCTTGGTGTCCAGGATGGGAAATTGGCTTCTTATATCGTTAATCTTCATTGTCGTTGAATGTCTTCTTTCTGCGTTTCACGAAATAACGTATGACGAATATGGCGACCACAAGGGCCACAATGCCCACAATGGCGATGCTTATCTCGTGGCTGTACTGCTCTACGACCGATATATCGCCGGCCTTGTGGGCGAGGTAGCCCAGCAAGGCCAGGACAAAGTTCCATGCCGCTGCGCCGATAGTGGTGAAGAGCATGAATGGCCAGATATTCATCTTCGACAGACCCGCAGGGATAGATATCAGCTGGCGTATGACGGGGATGAAGCGGCCCACGAGGGTGGAGACATTGCCGTGGTTGTTGAAGTAGGCCTCGGCCCGTTCAATCTTCTCTTTGGAGAGCTGCAGGA
>CALFIY010000008.1 GCA_937877595.1 uncultured Prevotella sp. | reverse complement strand
TTTTTAAAAATTACAACAGCGCTGGCAAAAATTAAAACAGTGTTTTTAAAAATTACAACAGTGTTTTTAAAAATTAAAACAGCGCTGGCAAAAATTAAAACAGTGTTTTTAAAAATTAAAACAGCAGTGGCTGAAAATGCTGTGCAGACGATGATTTTAAGATGTTTTCACCTGAATGTTTCCCTAACATCAAAAAAGTAGCGTAACTTTGCCGTCAAAATCAGGAAAGACAATGAAAATGTTTAGAGAAGTTATACAGAGAGCGACGCTTGTTTTCGTGGCAACCGCAATGTGGACGGCTACGGCCGGAGCCCAGAATCCCGCATGGGCAAAGCGTGCGGCAGCATCGGTATTCACGCTGAAGACCTTTGACGACAGTGGCACGCTGCTGGCAAGCAGCACGGGCTGCTTTGTCAGTGCCGACGGCGAGGCCATAAGTAGTTTTGCCCCGTTCAGGGGAGCCCGTGCGGCAGTGGTTATAGACGCGCAGGGCAAGGAGTGCCCTTTCGACTGCCTGCTGGGAGCCAACGATACGTACGACGTGGCGCGCTTCAAGGTTGCCACACGCAAAGCAGTGCCTGTGACAGTTGCAGCCTCGCCTGCCAGCGAGAGCGCCACGATGTGGATGCTTCCCTATGCCGCCAAGCGCGTGGCGCAGAGCCGGCAAGGCACGGTGGCGCGTGTCGAGAACTTCATGGAGCAGTATTCCTACTATACTCTCAGCCTCGACGCAGGCAGTGGCAACGTGGGATGTCCGCTGCTTAACGAGCGCGGCGAGGTAGTTGCGCTCATGCAGGATGCAGCATCAGGTGCCGACGGGAAGAGTAATGCCATAGACGTGCGCTACGCTGCCGCACTGTCGATGACGGCGCTGTCTATCAACGATGCCACTTTCCGACAGACAGCCGTCGACAAGGCCGTACCAGCCAATATCAACGATGCGCTGCTGGCTCTTTATGTCGCTTCGTCGGCAATGGACAGCATGCAGTATGTGCGTTATCTTGACCGCTTCGTTGCCCAGTACCCCACGGCGACCGACGGCTATGCCTATCGTGCGCGTCACAAGATGTCGCAGGCCGACTTCGCTGGCGCCGATGCCGACATGCGGCAGGCTGTCAAGATGGCTGAGAAGACAGACGACGCCCACTACCAGTATGCCAGCATTATATACCAGAAGGAACTCTACCAGCCGGAACAGCGCTACGAGCCGTGGACACTGCAGCGCGCCTACGACGAGGCTGCCGAGGCCTACCGCATCAACCCGATGCCTGTCTACAGACAGTTGCAGGCTCAGGTGCTCTTCGCCCAGCAGAAGTATGAGGATGCTTTCACTGTTTATCAGGAACTGAGCGGCACTACGCTGCGTTCTGCCGACATTTTCTACGCTGCCTCGCAATGTCAGGCGCGGCTGGGCAACAGCGAATTGCAGTTGGCACAACTCGACAGCGCTGTGGCAATGTTCGGCAAACCTTATGTCCGCGCTGCCGCGCCGTATATCATGGCACGCGCGCAGGCTCTGCATGATGCCGGCCGCTATCGCGCCGCCGTGGTCGACTATAACGACTACGCCAGACTGATGGGCTCGCGCGTGGCAGCGCCGTTCTACTATCTGCGCGAGCAGGCTGAGGTGGGCGGCCACCTCTACCAGCAGGCTCTCGACGATATTCGCCGCGCCGTAGACATGGCGCCCGAGGAGCCAATGTATCTTGCTGAACAGGCCGCGCTTGAGACGCGCCTTAGCCTGTACGACGAGGCCAACGCAACGGCAGCGCGCCTGGTGCAACTGGCGCCGGAGGTGAGCGACGGCCATCTCTTTCTCGGTCTGTCGCTTTGTCTGAAAGGACAGAAAAAAGATGGCCTCCAGCATTTGCTGAAGGCCAAAGAGTTAGGCCACGAGCAAGCCCAGCAACTCATAGACAAGTATGCGCAGTGAGCAGTAGCGCCCGTAGATGGATCTTTCTTTCCTGTCGTCCTTATTCTACGATGTCAAGAAGTTCAATCTTGAAGATGAGCATAGAGAACGGAGTGATGTCGTTGCCCACCTTGCGCGAGCCATAGGCCAGTTCCTGTGGGATGTAAACTTCCCAAGTAGAGCCTACGGGCATGTGGGTGAGGACCTCGGTCCATCCCTTTATCACCTGGTCGCAACGGAACTCGTTGGGGCGGTTGCGCTTGAAACTTGAGTCGAATACCGTGCCGTCGAGCAGACGTCCCTCGTAGTTGACGCGCACTTTCTGTTGTGCCGTAGGTATTGCGCCGGTTCCCTCAACGAGAACCTTGTACTGCACACCGCAGTCGAGCACGCGTATGCTGTCTTTCGTGACATTCTCAGCAAGGAACTTCTCGCCTGCCACCTTGTTGTCGCCATACTCGCGAAGAGCAGTCTCCTCCTTTTCGATGTCCATCAACTGGCGGGCCTTTTCGTTGGCCTCCTCCATTGTGGCGAGTGTCGGCTGGCCAGCGGTGGCTGCCACAAAGCCTTCCATGAAGAGAGGCAACGAGATGCTCTTCGTGCTGCTCTGGCCGTACAGGTCGTTGTTGATGCCGTTGATCATCTGGGTGGCTATCTGGTGGCCTATCTGCATGCCTGCAATGTAGGCAGTCTTGCTTTTGTCGGTTCCGGCATCTACTGCCTCACGCAGTCCGCGAAGAAAATCGTTGAGGCATGCTGCGGTGTCTACCGACAGGCGGTCGTGCAGATATTCCTTCATGCCCTGTGTCTGTACCATGCCGAGCATGTAACTTAGTGAGTCGGCGCGTGAAGCCAGGACGATGGTCTTCTGCTTTTCCGCCTTGTCCTTCTTCTTTCCAGCACTTACCGTGTTGAAAGAAGCACTCACCAGTACGGCGAGTGCTATGATGACGATTTTTTTCATCGTTGTTGTGCGTTTTATTTCTTCACGGGATCAACCTCGAGAAGTTCAATCTTGAAGATGAGAACAGAGAAAGGCTTGATGTCGGCACCCTGTTGACGTGCGCCGTAAGCCAGTTCCTGTGGAATATATACTTCCCAAACAGAGCCCTCGGGCATGTGCTTGATGGCATCGCCCCATCCCTTGATCACCTGGTTGGTGAAGAATTCGGCAGGAGTGTTGCGGCGGTAACTGGAGTCGAACACCTTACCCTCGAAGGTGCGTCCCTCGTAGTGAACCTTCACGCGGGAAGTGTCGGTGGCCAGTTTGCCAGTACCTTCCTTCAGTATCTTATACTGCACACCACTTGGCAGTATCTTCACGCTGTCTTTCTTTGCGTTCTCTGCAAGGAAGGCTTCGCCGGCCTTCTTATACTCGCCGAACTGCTTCTCCATGGTGCGGGCCTTGACGCCTTCCATCATTACCTGTACCAGGTGCTGTGCAGAGTCGGCGCTCATCAGTCCGCCCTTGCCTACTGTGCCGCTGATAAATCCTGCCATGAAGTTCTTCAGCGAGATAGTCTGTGTAGAGTCGTTGCCAAAAAGTTCGTGGTTTATGCCACTTACCATCTGGTTGCTAATCTGCTGGCCGATCTGTATACCGGCATAGTAGGCAGCCTTGCGCTTGTCGTCGCCGGCATTGGCGCCTTCGTTAAGTCCCTTTACAAACTCGTCGATGTAGGCTGTGTCTACACCGAGGCGAGCCACGAGATATTCCTTCAGACCTTCTGTCTGCGCCATGCCGATGGCATAACTCAGAGTGTCGATGTCGCTACGCAGGTTGGCCTTGGGCGACATGTTGCCGCAAGAGAATGTCATCAGTGCGGCTACTGCTGCTACAGCAGCGAAAACAAATTTTCTCATAGTAAAAAATATATTTTTAATAGAATTCTCAATTCTTGATTTCCGACTGTCGGCAGTTGCTTTGCAACCAATTACTTCACCTCGATGAGTTCCACGTCGAATATGAGTGCTGCATAAGGTGGAATGGAACTTCCGGCACCTCCCTCGCCATAGGCAAGGCGGTAGGGGATGAAGAAACGGTATTTTGCACCCTCCTGCATCAGTTGCAACCCCTCTGTCCAGCCTGCTATCACTTGCTGCAGCCCGAATACTGCAGGCTCGCCGCGCTGTATGCTGGAGTCAAATACCGTGCCGTCGATGAGGAAGCCCTCGTAGTGGCACTTAACGGAGTCCTTGGCTGTCGGCTTCTTGCCGTTGCCTTCCTGCAATACCTGATACTGCAGACCGCTGGGCAGTGTGACCACTCCCGGCTTCTTGCTGTTCTCTGCCAGATACTTCTCGCCAGCCTCCTTGTGATGCTTGCCCTGTTCGGCACGCTGCTTGCTGAGTTTCTCCTCCTGCTGTGCGAAGTAGTCTTCCACTATCTGCTGTGCCTCGCGGTTTGATACTTTCAGGTCGTTGCCTGATATCACATCCTTTATGGCTGCGGCAAAATCATCGATGTTAAGTTCTGAGGCTCCCATCTGTGCCAGTTGGCGTCCGATGCCCAAGCCCAAAGCATAACTTACTTTATCCATTTCGTTACTGTCTTATTAATATTTTAATAGGTGTTGTAATCCTCACAAAAACGGCGGCAAAGTTACGAATAAGCGAGAGAAATACAAAAGAAATTCGTTTGTTTTTATTTCAGAGCGCCAGTAAGTTCTTGCTTACAGGCAAAAAGTTACGAATAAGCGAGAGAGAAAACATTCAAAAAGTTTAATTTTTTCGCATTTCTCGTGACAAATGCATCAAATTGCGTAACTTTGCTCCGTAAAAATGTATTGACGAATGAAGAAGCGGCAAGTATTGTTAAGTTTTGACACAGAGGAGTGCGATCTGCCGCGCGAGCATGGCGTTGACTTCTCGCTGGCGGATGGCATGAAAGTGTCGGTTGAGGGCACTCAGAAGATACTCGATGTGTTGCGGCGCAATGGCGTCAAGGCAACGTTTTTCTGTACTGGCAACTTTGCCGAACAGGCTCCCCAAATCGTCCACCGTATTCTGGAGGAAGGCCATGAGGTAGCCTGCCATGGTGTAGACCACTGGCAGCCACGTGCTACGGATTTTGCAGAGTCGAAGCGCATAGTGGAGAGCGTCAGTGGCCGCGAGGCAAAAGGCTATCGCCAGCCCCGAATGTTTCCCGTCGACGACGAGGAGATACGCAGGGTGGGCTACACGTACAATTCTTCGCTCAATCCGGCATTTATCCCCGGGCGTTACATGCATCTCACGGCTCCGCGCACGCCGTTTATGAAGAGCGGCGTGCTGCAGATTCCGGCATCGGTCACGCCGCTGTTGCGATTTCCGCTTTTCTGGCTCTCACTGCACAACCTGCCACAGTGGATGTATCACTCACTTGTGAGGCGCACGCTCCGGCACGACGGACACTTCGCAACGTATTTCCATCCGTGGGAATTCTACGAACTGTGTGACCATCCGGAGATGCGCGCTCCGTTTATCATCCGCCGCAACAGTGGTCAGAAGATGGTGGAGAGGCTTGAAAAACTTGTCAGGATGCTGAAGTCGGATGGGGCAGAGTTTGTGACTTATGCCGACTTCACTTCTCGCTGGGCTGGCTGACTTCCACGCCTCCTGTCTCGCGTACTACGTAGACGGGACGCTCTTTTGTCTCGTGGAAAATGCGGCCCAGGTATTCTCCTATTATTCCCAGCGACAGCAGTTGCACTCCTCCCAGGAACAATATCACTGTCATCAATGTCGGGTAGCCCTGTACGGGGTCTCCCCAGATTAGTGTCGTCAGCAGAACGTAGCACATGAAGAGAAAAGCGACAAGTGAGATGATAAGTCCCATTACTGTCGAAATCCTTAGCGGTGCCGTGGTGAACGACGTGATGCCGTCGATGGCGAGATTGAGCAGGCGGAAAAAATTAAATGACGACTGACCTGCAACGCGGTCGCCCTGTTCAAACATAATCTCGTGTTTGCGGAAACCTATCCAGCAATACATTCCCTTGGTATAGCGCTGTGTCTCGCGCAACTGCTTTAAGGCGTTGATACACTTACGGTCGAGCAGTCGGAAATCGCCTACATTCTCCAGTATTTCGACGCGTGTGGTTTTCTGCAGCAGGTGATAGTAGAGCAGCGAAGCCTTTTTGCGAAGCCAACTCTCCTTTCCGCGTGTGATGCGCTTGGCGTAGACATCGTCGTAGCCCTGTTCCCAGATTTTCAGCATGTCAGGAACAAGGTGCGGCGGGTGCTGAAGGTCGGCATCCATTATGACGAGACAGTCGCCAGTGGCATAGTCGAAGCCTGCAAGCATGGCATTCTCCTTGCCAAAGTTGCGCGACAGGTCGATGTAGCATATCCGTTCGTCCTTACTGCGCAGTTGCTTGACAACTTCCAGTGTGTGGTCGCTGCTGCCGTCGTTGACCATCAGAATTTCCCATGCGTAGTCGGTATTGTCGTTCATCAGTTTCTCCAGAGCGTCGTACATGGCAGGCAGCGATGCCTCCTCGTTGTAGCAGGGTATGAGAATGCTTACTTTTTTCATTTCTGATTTTTGTTATGCTTTTCTGAATGCAAAGAATTTCTGTCCGAGATAGTTTATAAGCATGAAGAGTCCTGTTCCGACGAGCATTGCCACATTTTCCACCACTGTTTTGCTCAAGTGCAACTGTTCCAGTGCCATTCGCGTCAGCGGCAGGGCAAGGCTATAGGCTATCAGGTAGCACACGATGATGTTGAGGGCAAAGCGCAGTATGCTTTTCCTGCTATTGCCAGTGTAATGGAACGTGAAGCGGCGGTTGAGAAAATAACTCAGGATGCTTCCGAAGAAATAGTCGCAGAACGACGAGAACCAGTAGCCGCATCCTGCCAGATTGTAGAGCAACAGCATTATCGCCGTGCCGAACAGCGTGTTCACCACGCCTACTACGAGAAAAGTGATGAATGATTTGTCGAAGCCTGCAATGCTCATGGTTCCTCTCCTCACTGTGGACGCTGCAAAAGTACCACTTTTCCTGCTAACAGGCTATCGCGACAGGAGTTTTTTTCTCTTTTTTTTGTGCGTCAGTATAAAAAGATATAATTTTGCAGCCGTTAAAACCGTCACCACATGAATTCACTGTATCGCTCTGTGCTGCGGCTGTTTCTACAAGGGAAGCCCGTGCTTCCCTTACTGCTGTCGGCAGTGATGCTGCTGTTCGGCTGCGGAACGTCAGACGACTGGTATTATACAGAACCACAGTCGCAGGCTGTCAGCATTGACGATTTGAACACCGGTTTGCCAAGGGTGGATATCCGCACGGCCGACGAGGCTCCCATCGTAAGCCGCACCACTTGGCTCACGGATGCGCAGATGACCATCTACAATGCCGACGGCACCATAGACTATCAGGGCACGATGAGCATACGCGGCCGGGGAAACTTCACATGGGAACTGCCAAAAAAGCCGTACGCGCTGAAACTCAACAAGAAGGGCGAACTGCTCGGCATGCCTCGCCACAAGCGCTGGTGCTTGCTTTCCAACTGGCTCGACCGTACGATGATGCGCAATGCCGTTGCTTTTGAAATCTCGCGAGGCATGTCGGCGCTCGAGTATACGCCGCGCGGGAAGTTTGTCGAGGTTTTTATCAACGGCAAGCATCAGGGAAACTATTATCTTTGCGAACATATCAAGATAGACGCTCAGCGAGTGCCCGTCAACGAAGCCGACCCTGGTATAGAGAGCGGCTTGGGCGTCACTGGCGGCTTCCTGTTTGAAGTAGACGACCATTTCGACGAGCCTCTGCGCTTCATGTCGCCGCGCGCATCGCTTCCGTGGCAACTCAAGGAGCCCGACGATGCCAACAGTGCGCAGTTCGACTACGTAAAGCAACTCGTGACTAATCTGGAGGATGCCCTGTATGACGACCGGCGCTTTGCGCGTCGCGACTTTGCACAACTCATGGAACTCAGCACGTTTGCCGACTGGTGGATAGTACACGAACTGACAATGAATACAGAGGTGCGCCATCCGCGCAGTTGTTTCATGTACAAGGATATGGACACTGCCGCCGGCATCTCGAAGATTAAGGCCGGCCCCGTGTGGGATTTCGATTGCTGGACGTTCAATCCGCGTCACACCAACCAGTTTACCGCCGTCAGCAGCATGTACTATCTGCGCCTCTTTCAAGACGAGCAGTTCCGCAGCATTGTGAAATACCGCTGGCAACTGGCCAAGGATGGCGGACTGCTGGAAAATGTGTGCCGTTTCATCGATGTCACGGAACAGCAACTCATTCTCTCCGACCAGATAAACTCGCGCATGTGGCCCATCACGCGTGTCATCAATCCCGACACATTCCTCAGTTTCCACGACGCAACGAAAAACCTTAAGGCAGCATTCGTCGGCAAGTACTACTGGCTCGACAATGCTATTAGTGACTTGTAAAAATCAATACCCACGATATGATGAAAAGAATAGCATTGAGCATCATGCTGCTGGCCGTTGCTGTCAGCATGCCTGCAAAGATATGGATTGGCGGAAGCCTGAGCATCAACACCAGCAACACCTCCCTTGGCTCCTACAATCTGGATGCCAACAACAGCATTGAGGTGAGTCCCGAAATAGGATATGTCCTTAGCGGCAAATGGGCGCTGGGTCTGCGCATTGGCTATGCGCATTACGACAATGCCGAGACCACGATGATAGACCAGACCGTGGCAGGCCAGTCGAACCAGTTCTCTGTATCCCCGTTTGTCCGCTATACTTTCCATCGTGCCGGGTCATTCTCCTTCTATGCCGACGGATCGGTCGACTACCTTTCCACGAGCAAGTCGGGCTACGACAGTAATATGAATACGCTTGGCGCCGCCGTCTGCCCTGGCATGAACTATGCCATCAACGACCGCCTGGGGCTCACGGCACACCTCGGCTCGCTGGGCTATCAGCACTCATGGATGAAAGACCGTGGAATAAAGTTGAAGAACGACGCGTTCAACTTCAACATTTTTGGCAGTTTTGCCTTTGGCGTCTACGTCAATCTGTAGCGTCCAAAGGCTTCTGGCCGTAGTCGCGTAGCATCATTTCATAGCACAACTGCAGCCACACGATGGCTACGGGCAGCGCTTTCAGCGCATACGGCTGCACCCACTCACGTCGCAGGTATGCTGGAAAGAGGTCGCTTGGCGACAGGCTCGTCAGTACGAAAGCCAGCACCATTAGCGCCATGTCCCATTTACTGCGCTGCCATGGCGCCGCCGTGTACCAGACAGCAACACCTGTAAGCGCAATAATGTAGCCGCTCGATTCGCTTCCTGTGGAAAACAGGACTACGAACATCAGCACAGAGGCGAGCAAAGTCTGTCGGAAGGCAGCATTGCCGTACTGCTTGAAGCGCAGATATGGCAAGGCGAACAGCAACAGCCCGGGTGCGATGAGCCACAGGTCGCTGTATGTTGCCACGCCAGATACTTTGCGCACTATGCCCAGCAGCGAGATGTTCTGATGGGAAGCGAAGAGGTTGTCGACGTTCTTCCCTGTGAGTGCCGTCAGCCATTCGCCATATTGTGCTACAACATATTCCGGACTGCTTATCGCCATTGGAACCGCAAAGAGCAGTGCCGCCCATACTGCCAGCCATAGCGTCAGGCGCACCTTGTGCCTTGAGAAGAGGAAGAAAGCAAGTCCCACGACGCCGTATAGTTTTGTCAGCGTTCCCACCACTATGAAGAATGCCGCCGTGCCGTCGCGCTCTTTCTCTATGGCGAAGAATGTGGCAATAATCAGTGCGGCTATTGCTACGTTGAACTGCTGCATGTAGAGCGCAGTGAGCAGTTCGTGGGCGCAAAACCAAAGTACGAAAATCTGCTGGCGCCGGGAGAGCAGCGAGCGGCGCACAGCCAGATAGAGCGCCATTGCGAGTGCCACGCACCACATCACCATGCCCACCTGCTGCGGTACTACGGCAAACGGAGCCACGATTAGCGAGAACAGCGGGCCATAGTAGTTCAGGTCAAGGTATTCTGCCGGATACGGCACGTAGAGTGGCAACTGCTGTATGACGTGCCAGAACACTCCGCGGAAGATCAGGAAGTTGTTGTTGGCATGCAGTTTCATCAGTGCGGCCACCAATCCTATTATTAGCCATAAAGCCAGCAGAAATCTGTAGTCGCGCCATAGCGGAAGGCGCAGAAGGGACAATAGCCTTTCTTTCATGTCAATAATTTCGTCTTTCTGGCTGCAAAGTTAAGAAAATATTTGTCGGGCTTATATTTTTTTAATACTTTTGTCGCCAAATTTTGCAGTGAGGCAGTTTGTTGCCGCCGGCTCCGTGATAGGACAGAAGATTAGGAGATGCTTTTCAATTCCATAGAGTTCCTGCTTTTTCTGCCAATAGTGTTTCTTCTCTATTGGTTTGCTTGTCCTACGCGCCGCATGCAGAATTTGCTTGTCGTCGTAGCCAGTTACGTTTTCTATGGTTGGTGGGACTGGAAATTCCTGCTGCTTATAGCATTCACCACGCTGTGCAGTTATGCCAGCGGAGTGCTGATAGAACGCTATGAAGGGAGCAGGCGGATACAGCAATATGTCAGCGCGGCAAATATAACGGTCAACATCGCCGTGCTCTGCCTTTTCAAGTACTACAACTTCTTTGCCGACAGTCTGGCGGCAGTGTTCCGGGGCATGGGATACGAAGTCGACTGGGCTACGCTCAATGTGATACTTCCCGTAGGCATCAGTTTCTACACCTTCCAGGCTCTGAGTTACACCATCGATGTCTACCGCCACAACATCCGTCCGACGCGCGACGTCGTTGAGTTCTTTGCCTTCATCAGTTTCTTCCCGCAACTTGTGGCAGGCCCGATAGAGCGCGCCACCAACCTGCTGCCGCAGTTCCAGCGCAACCGCACGTTCACCTACGAGCAGGGCATCGACGGCTTCCGTCAGATGCTGTGGGGCTTCGCTAAGAAACTCATCGTGGCAGACAACTGTGCCATCGTGGTCAATGAGCATTGGGGAATGTACAGTGAGTTGAGCGGTGTCGAACTGTTTATTCTTGTCATCCTCTTCTCTTTCCAGATTTACTGCGACTTCTCCGGCTATAGCGACATAGCCATCGGCTGTGCCAAGTTGTTTGGCATCCGTCTGATGCGCAACTTCGACAATCCCTATTTCTCACGTAGCATTCCTGAGTTCTGGCGCCGCTGGCACATCTCGCTTACTACGTGGTTCCGCGACTATATCTATTTCCCCCTTGGCGGCAGCCGTTGCAGTAAGTGGAAGGTTATCCGCAATGTCTACATCGTCTGGGCTGTCAGCGGCCTTTGGCATGGAGCCAACTGGACTTTCGTGTGCTGGGGGCTGTATCATGGCACACTTCTCGCCATTTATAATCTCCTTGGAGTTAAGACCAAGTATGAACACGCGGCCGGCTATGGCCGCCGTTTGCCCTCCGGGCGCGAGTTCCTGCAAATTCTGCTCACCTTCGTGCTTGTTGTCCTCGGCTTTGTGCTTTTCCGCTCGGAGAGCATGTCGCAGGCTTTTGGCTACTGGACCTGTATGTTTACCCACGCGTTCCAGAGCGTCGGCCATCTTGCCGGTTCCACTATCAATGCACTTATCTACTGTGCCTCGCTACTCATCATAGAATGGGTACGGCGTGCGCGTCCGCACGTGCTTGACCTGGGCGATGTGCGCCGTCCTGCCGTGGCTTGGGGAATATGTTTTGTAATTGCCGTACTCAGTTATTGCCTTATGGCCAACAAACTGAGCACGTTTATCTATTTCCAATTCTGACCGATGCGCCGCTTCCTGTTACATATCACGCTGTTCTGTTCGCTCTGCTGCCTCTTTCTGGCGATACCGGAGTGGTTCTATGAGTACAAGGCGCAGCATAGCGAGAAGGCCATGTATCGTGTCGCCAACTCCATCCACGGCATGAAGGGACAAAACTTCGACGGCATCATCATCGGCAACTCACGTGGCGGTCACTATTTTGTGGAAGTCCTCGACAGCGCATCGGGCCACAAATGGTACAACATGTCGTGGAGCGGCCACAGTTTCGACTACGTTTACAATATCCTTTACAAGCAATACCGCCTGCACAACGGCAAACCTAAATACATCATTGTCGATGTCGGGCCGTGGTCTTTCTTCGAGTTCTTCGGCGATGAGTTGACGATAGAAAAGTTGCCGCTCATAAATTATGACGGTTTTGAATATCTCATCAATCGTTGCCCGGAACTGACGTGGAAGGACAGGATATTGCTTGTGCGCTATGCAGGCAGGGAAGGTAAGTTGATAACAGCCATAACCCAGTTGGTGGAAAAAGATCCTACCAATGTGCCTTTCAAGGATGTTGTCTTCTTCCCCGAAGGCTTTCCGCTGGAAAAGAATCCACGGATTATTGCCGACTTCAAGAAGTTTATCGGCGAGTGTGAGGCAGAAGGGATAAAACTCGTCATTGTTTTCTCGCCTATGCACTCCTCTAAGGGACAGCCACAGTTTGACCTTGATGGCATGTGGGGTATTGTCGACGGCTGTGTGAAAGGTCACGATGTGCCCATACTCCGCTATGGCGACATGTACGGCAGCGACACTTCCTACTTCTACGACTATGTTCACATGAGCCGTCGCGGCAGTCGTGGCTTCTCCAAGAAGTTAATCCATGACATGGATTCACTTGGCATAATACCAATAAAACATTCTCTTTACGAAGATACCGAAAACGGAAAATGAAAAAATGGATGTAGAACGTAAAGCAATCACTTCAGCCAGTCCTATGGTGACGGTGATAATCCCCAACTTCAATCACGCGAAGTATCTGCCGAAACGCATAGACAGCGTGCTCGGCCAGACCTATCAGAACATAGAGGTCATAATACTTGACGATTGTTCCACCGACAATAGCCGTGATGTGATAGAGCACTATCGTAGCGAGGAGAAAGTAAAGAAAATCATCTTCAACGAGCGCAACACCGGCAATACGTTCCTGCAGTGGGATAAAGGCATAGAGGCTGCAAGCGGCGACTACGTGTGGATTGCCGAAAGCGACGACGTGGCAGAGCCGGAGTTTGTCAGCACCATGATTGACGAACTGGAGCACCACCCCAACGCCGTTCTTGCCTACAGTTACTCAAAGGTGATCGACCAGGACGATGTTGTGCTTTACAACGACGCTTCTCTCAGTCAGTCGGACCAACGCGTTAAACTCCATCGCGGTGTGGAGTATATGCGTCGCTACATGCTTCGCGACAACTGCATATATAACGCCAGCATGGTGGTTTTCCGCCGCCCCATTTTCGGCCAGATAAATCCCTGTTATAAGCGTCACCGCTACTGTGGTGACTGGTTTTTCTGGGCATTTGCCTGTACGCTGGGCGATGTCATTGAAGTGAGAGTGCCGTTAAGCCAGTTCCGCCAGCACGCCAATAAGGTGACTGTCAAGGCACAGCGCAGTGCTGCTGCCATGCAGGATGCCAGCACCATGATGCAGCAGTTGGTGGAGATACTCCATCTCCGCAAATATTATCGCTCTGCCATGCGCGTCATCTGGACACGCCGCATGAAGGGCTTGCAGCAATCTGAGCAGAAGGAGGCCATCATTGCCTCCTGTCCCGTGCTTTATCGCACACGCTGGTACGACTACATTTTGTATAAATACGCTAAGAACTTCGGTTTCCTGAAATATAGGGTTCACAATGTGATGAATATTTTCAACGTGCCCAATCCTTAGTGGATTGTGCGCGCTGTTGAGACAAAAAAATAATAATTGGCCAATCAATGCTTTTCAATTCATTAGAATTCATACTCTTCCTGCCGGTAGTTTTCCTGCTCTATTGGTTTGCATGCCCCACGCGCCGCTGGCAGAACATGCTTGTGGTAGTGGCAAGTTACGTGTTCTACGGCTGGTGGGACTGGCGCTTCCTGCTGCTCATCGCCTTCACAACGCTGTGCAGTTATGCGTCGGGCCTGTTGATAGAACGCCATGAGGGGCGGCGCAAGATACAGCAGTACGTAAGTGCGGCAAATATCGTTCTGAACCTCGGAGTCCTGGGAGTTTTCAAGTACTACAATTTCTTTGCCGACAGCATGGCGGCACTGCTGCGTGCCGTGGGTTACGAAGTCGACTGGGTGACGCTGAATGTGGTGCTGCCGGTGGGCATAAGTTTCTACACTTTCCAGGCGCTCAGTTACAGCATCGACGTATATCAGAAGAAGTTGCCTGCCACCCACGATATCGTTGAGTTCTTTGCTTTCATAAGTTTCTTCCCTCAGTTGGTGGCCGGCCCTATTGAGAGGGCTACCAACCTGTTGCCGCAGTTCCAGAACCACCGTACATTCGACTACGCCAAGGCTGTTGACGGATGCCGGCAAATGTTGTGGGGATTTATGAAGAAACTCGTCATTGCCGACACCTGTGCCGAGGTGGTCAACGACAACTGGGCAAGTTTTGCCACGTTGCCCGGCTGGCAACTCTTCGTGCTTGGCGTCTTCTTCACATTCCAGATTTACTGCGACTTTTCGGGCTACAGCGATATTGCAATAGGCTGTGCCCGTCTGTTCGGCATCAATCTGATGCGCAATTTCGCCTTCCCGTATTTCTCACGTAGCATCCCGGAA
>CALFIY010000007.1 GCA_937877595.1 uncultured Prevotella sp. | reverse complement strand
CCACAGCGGTGTGGTGACCACCGACGCCGTGCGCTTTGGCGGCGGCATGGGCAACATTCAGCGCGGAGGCACCACGAGCGGCATGCCACGCGCACTGGAAGGAGCCCGCTACTACGCCCAGTGGGCTGGAATGCCCTACAGCATATACAGCGGCCGCGAGGGCACCGACGACTACGCCGACGACATCAACGTGCGCTCGCGCATGACAAACTATCTGGCTGGAGGCTCGGCCTTCGTGCCCGACAGCGCCGGACTGGGCGTTCCTCTCGAACTGTCGCTGGCAGTACACAGCGACGCCGGCTTCGCACAGGACGGCGAAAGTCTCGTGGGCTCGCTGGCAATATGCACCACGTCGTTCCACGACGGCAGGCTCGCTGCCGGAATATCGCGACAGGCATCCTACCAACTGGCATCGCAACTGCTGGGCAACGTGACGAGAGAAATGCGGCAGAAGTACGGCAAGTGGGAGCGCAGATACCTCTGGGACCGCAACTATTCGGAGACGCGACTGCCTGAAGTGCCGAGCGCAATACTCGAGACGCTGTCGCACCAGAACTTCCCCGACATGCGATATGGCCAGGACCCTAACTTCCGCTTCTCACTGGCACGGACAATATACAAGACACTGCTGCGATACATCGGCGAGCAGCACGGCATAGCCACCACCGTGGCACCACTGCCGCCAACGCATTTCACCATGCACCTGAAGGACAACGGAACGCTACAACTGAGGTGGGCGGAGACTGCCGACACGCACGAGCCGACAGCACGGGCCACGGGCTACATAGTATACACCGCCATAGGAGGTGCAAGTTTCGACAACGGAACATATATCTCCTCGCGCACAAGCCACGAGATAGAACTGAAACCTAACACGCGCTACGATTTCAGGGTGACGGCGGTCAACGACGGAGGGGAGAGTTTCCCCACCGAACAGTTGTCGGCACTCTACAACCCTAATGCCCGACAGACGGTGATGATAGTCAACGGTTTTCAGCGCCTCTCGTCGCCTGCCATACGTAACACTTCCGAAGAACAGGGCTTTGACATCGACGACGACCCTGGCGTGACCTACGGCCCGACGCTGGGATGGGTGGGACGGCAGCAATGCTTCGACCGGACAAACATGGGAACGGAGAGCGAAGACGGACTGGGATACAGCGGTGAGGAACTGGCAGGACAACTCATAGCAGGCAACGACTTCAACTATGTTGCCACGCACGCCGAAGCAATAGCGTCGGCACAGCAGTACAATATCGTGAGCACCTCGGCACAGGCCGTCAGCAGCGGTGCTGCACCACTGAAAGGATATGCCGCAGTAGACTTGCTGCTCGGACTGGAACGCGACGACGGCCACAGCCTCGTCTACTATAAGACTTTCACTCCTGCCATGCAACAGGCACTGCGCAATTACACAAAGGGTGGCGGCCGACTGCTGGTGAGCGGTGCCTATGTGGCAACGGACATGCAGAAACCATCGGAACAGCAATTCCTAAGCAGCGTGCTGAAACTGCAACTGGCAGAACGCATCGCAACGGAGAGCGACGCCATAACGGGCATGGGGACAACGCTGCACTATCACAACACGCTCAACAGCCAGCACTATGCCGCCACAAGCGTAGACGCACTGCAGCCTATGAAGCCTGCCTACGCCACGCTGAGATACGACAACGGACAGGACGCAGCAGTGGCATACAAGGGCAGCGACTACCGCGTGTTTACCATGGGCTTCCCGTTTGAGTGCATAAAATCGGAAAAGAAGCGCGCCTCAATAATGCGAGGCATTCTGAACTACCTGTTGAAATAAAAACATACTAACACTTAAACAATACTACTATGTACAAAATCCTCACCAATTCAAGCGGTACAAGAAGTATCGACATCACAGAACAACATCTGGAAACCATTGAACAGTACCAACTCTTAAGAGACCTCATCGACTCTAACGGCTTCGTTGACGAGCAGGTGCTGGAAAAACTGAAACTGAACATCCGCTCACTGTTAGAGTCGGAGGCCGGCAAGGACAAAAGGCTTCTTGACCTCTGCCTCGACGTGGTTTACCATCAGAACATGAAAGCCTACGGACTGCAGCAACTCGTACTGCTCTTCATCAACTGGAAAAACAGAGGCAACGACAACCTCGGCATGACGACACGTGCCTTCCAGGGAACGCCATTCAACTAAGCACTCACTTCACCACAGGAAAAGAGGTGGAATACAGACTTACCGACTTTCTTCCCACAACGAAGAAGGAGATAGAACTTCGCGGCTGGACAGAGGTGGACGTCATCCTGTTCAGCGGCGATGCGTATGTAGACCACCCGTCGTTTGGAGCAGCCGTGATAGGACGCACGCTGGAGGCCGCAGGCTACCGCGTGGCGATAGTGCCGCAGCCCGACTGGCACGGAGACCTGCGCGACTTCCGCAAACTGGGGCGGCCGCGACTCTTCTTCGGCGTTTCGCCAGGCTGCATGGACTCCATGGTGAACAAATACACCGCCAACCGACGCCTGCGCAGCGAAGACGCCTACAGTCCTGACGGCCGCCACGACCTGCGGCCTGAATATCCCACGATAGTCTACAGCAGGATTCTGCGCCAACTGTTTCCCGACGTGCCGATAGTGATGGGAGGAATAGAGGCCTCGCTGCGGCGCCTCTCCCACTACGACTACTGGCAGGAGCGGCTGCGCCCGTGCCTGCTCTACGACGCTCCGGCCGACCTCATATCGTACGGCATGGGAGAGAAAACCCTGACCGAGATAGCACGCAGGCTGGACAGCGGAGAGACAATACAACAACTGCACGACCTGCCTCAAGTGGTATATCTCGCTACGGAGGACAACATCGTGGGAGGCATCACCGACCGCGACATCGTGCTCAACAGCCATGAGGAATGTATGAAGGACAAACGGGCACAGGCTGAAAACTTCAGGCATATCGAAGAACAGTCGAACATGATGCACGCGCAGCGGCTGATACAGCCCTTCAGACCTCTCGCAAAACATGACCCCTCGAACTCCTGCGCCGTTGTCAATCCGCCATATCCGCCAATGACGACAGAGGAACTCGACGCATCGTTCGACCTGCCCTACACACGAATGCCACATCCCAAATACAAAGGGAAACGCATCCCGGCATACGAGATGATAAAACATTCGGTCAACATCCATCGCGGCTGCTTCGGAGGCTGCGCCTTCTGCACCATCTCCGCCCATCAGGGCAAGTTTGTGGTCTGCCGCTCCAAGGAAAGCATACTGCGCGAGGTGCAACAGGTGGCAGGGATGGACGACTTCAAAGGCTATCTCTCCGACCTGGGAGGCCCTTCGGCCAACATGTACGGCATGGGCGGCAGGAACAAAAAGGCCTGTGAGCGCTGCCGGCGACCGAGTTGCATCCATCCGCAGGTGTGCCCCAATCTCGACACCAGCCACTCCCGACTTCTGGAAATCTACCGCGCCGTCGACGCGCTTCCCGGGATAAAGAAGAGTTTCATTGGCAGCGGCGTGCGCTACGATCTCATCCTGCACCAGAGCAAGAACGAAGCCGCCAACCGTGCTGCAATGGAATACGCACGCGAACTGATAACACGCCACGTCAGCGGACGACTGAAAGTAGCGCCGGAGCATACCAGCGAAAGTGTGCTCGCACTGATGAGAAAGCCGCCCTTTAGTCAGTTCTACGATTTTAAGCGACTCTTCGACCGCATCTGCAAGGAGAATGGCATGAACCAGCAGATTATTCCCTACTTCATCTCAAGCCATCCAGGCTGTACGGAAGCCGATATGGCACAACTGGCTGTGCTGACAAAGCGGCTGGACTTCCAGTTGGAGCAGGTGCAGGACTTCACGCCCACGCCGATGACAATAAGCACCGAGACGTGGTACACAGGTTACGACCCATATACGCTAAAGCCCGTATACAGTGCGCGGAGCCAGAAGGAGAAACTGGCACAGCGCCAGTACTTCTTCTGGTATAAGCCCGAAGAACAGCGCAACATAGAACAGAGTCTGCGACGAATAGGACGGGCAGACCTGATAAGCGAACTACTGCCACAACACCATGACAATCATCGAGCAGACCAGTATAGCCAAAGACCCAAAAAGGAACAACGAAGACGGCCTCGTCGTTACTGACGACTTCGTGGCTGTCATCGACGGCTCCACGTCGAAGACCGACTATCGCCACTCTTTCTTCCACTCCAACGGCTACGAGGCGACACGCATCGTGGCGCGCTTCATACGCCACATGCCAAAGGACATCACCTGCCACAGTTTCCTCCGTCAGGTGACGGCCGCCGTGCGTCGCCATTACAGCAGCAGGCGCATGGACCACTTCGCCAGTCATCCGGAAGACAGGCTGACATGTTCGGCAGCAGTCTTCAGCAGACTGCAACGTGAGGTGTGGCTCGTGGGCGACTGCCAATGCCTGATAGACGGAACGCTCTACGACAACCCCAAGCCTGCCGAGGCACGCAATGCCGAGAAGCGCGCAAGGATAGCACGGCGCATGCTCGACGAGGGCACTGCTACGGTGGAGAGCCTGCTGCACGACGATATGGCGCGCACAGCAATAGTGCCCGACATCGTGGCAAGTATGGCCGAGCAGAACATTAGTTACGCCGTGATTGACGGCTTCCACATTCCTGAGGAGCACGTGCGCGTGATGACGCTCGACTTCCAGCCTCACAGCATAGTGCTGGCAACAGACGGCTATCCCGTATTGCTGCCGACAATAGCGCAGTGCGAAGCATGGCTTGAGCAGCAGCGGCAGACAGATCCGCTGAACATCACCTCTTTCAAGGCTACAAAGGCTTTCGCAAGCGGCCATAATTCTTTCGACGACCGCACCTTTGCCAGCATCAGGGTGTGAGAAATATTATTTCCCACACACACACGCGCACGCACGCGCGTGTGTTATTAATTAAGGTGTAGCCTCTGGCCTATTAGTGCAAAAAAACAACAAAATACCACATTTGGTGTAGGATATAATGTCAAACTGTTAAAAATTCAACACTTTTTGCTTGATTTTAATAATTTTATTTGCACAACTTAACGATTAGTCGTAATTTTGCAGTTCGTTACGTATTATGGGTTGAAATCCGACAGAAAGCAAGCGATTGCGAGCAAAGCGTAACAAACCGGAAAAGAAATTTAACTACAGAATTGACACAATAATTTTTGCGATTTTTCTATGAGAAGAAGAATAATGCTGTTTTTGTTCGCGCTATTTCTCTGCGTAGGAACTTTTGCGCAGAACAAAATCACAGGAACCGTATTCGAGGACAACGGTGAGCCTTGTATCGGCGCTACTGTACTTATCCAGGGCACCAAGCAGGGTACAAAAACCGACATCAACGGACAATTTACCATCAATGTGCCATCCGGCAAAAAACTTGTAATAAGTTACGTCGGCATGGTTACTGCAACGGTAAACGCAAAGAACGGCATGAAAGTGACTCTTCAGCCCGATGCAACGACTCTTACCGAAGTTGTTGCCGTTGGTATGATGAAGCAAGACAAGCGCCTCTTCACCGGCGCGTCGTCAAAGATTGATGCCGACAAGACCAAACTTTCCGGTATGGCCGATGTGAGTCGTTCGCTGGAAGGCCGCGTTGCCGGTGTGCAGGTTACTAACGTCAGCGGCACTTTCGGTGCAGCACCGAAGATACGCGTGCGCGGTGCTACGAGTATCTATGGTAACTCCAAGCCCCTCTGGGTTATCGACGGCGTGATCTACGAAGACAACGTGGACGTCAGCGCCGACGAACTGGCTTCCGGCGATGCCAAAACACTGATTTCAAGTGCCGTGGCAGGACTTAACAGCGACGATATCGAGTCGTTTACAATCCTGAAAGACGGTTCCGCTACATCTATATATGGCGCGCGCGCCATGGCAGGCGTGATAGTCATCACCACAAAGAAGGGAACGAAGGGCCGCGCCACTGTTAACTACACTGGCGAGTTTACTACGCGTATGAAACCCGACTATGCCGACTACAACATAATGAATTCCCAGGAAATGATGGGTGTTTACAAGGAGATGTCGGACAAGGGATGGCTGCAACTTGAGAACCTGGTCAACGCAAAAAACACCGGTGTCTACGGATACATGTTCCAGCAGTTGCGCAGTTACAATCCGGCAACAGGAACATACGGTCTGCAAAACACACAGGCCGCCCGCAATGCGTATCTGCAGGAAGCAGAGTTCCGCAACACCGACTGGTTTGACAAACTCTTCTCCACGGCAATCTCACAGAACCATTCTGTAAGCATATCCAACGGTACGGAGCGCTCACAGAGTTATTTCTCTATCTCTCTGATGCACGACCCGGGCCAGTATGTCAACCGCTCGAAGGTAAACCGCTACACATTCAACGGAAATGTGTCGTACGACATACTTAAGAACCTCACCGTGAAACTGGCCGCCCAGGGCAGCCACCGCGACCAAGAGGCCCCGGGCTCGCTCAACCAGACCACCGACGTGGTAACAGGCGCCGTGAACCGCGACTTCGATATCAACCCGTTCAGTTACGCTTTGAACACAAGTCGCTGCCTTGATCCGAACATTAATTACACTCGTTTCTATACTGGCTTCAACATTTTCAATGAGTTGGAGAACAACTACATGGAATACGATGTCAACGAACTGATGTATCGTGCCGAATTGGAATACAAACCAATCAAGACAGTAACGCTCAACGGACTGATTTCGACGCGCATGAGCCATTCGCGCCGCCAGCACAACGTGATGGACAACTCCAACCAGGCCAACGCCTATCGCGCTGGTGTCGACGCTACCGACGACAACTCTACCATCCGCGACAACAACCCTTTGCTCTACACCGACCCCGACAACGAGACAGCCCTGCCTGAGTCTATCCTTCCGCAGGGAGGTATAAAATACCAGAACGACGACAACATGCGTTCCAACACGTTCCGCTTCATGGCCGACTACCGTGATGTCTACAAGGAAAAGCACACGCTGAATGCCATGGTGGGTACGGAGTATTCTTCCGTGAAGCGTACGCCGACGTCGTGGACTGGCTGGGGATACCAGTACTCAATGGGTGGCATCGTCTACACTCCATACCTCTGGCTGAAGCAGCGCAACGAAGAGAACACCGACTATTTCAGCGAGTACTACACACGCACCAACACTCTGGCATACTATGGCCAGTTGGTATACAGTTATGACAAGCGCTACACCGTCAACGGCACTTTCCGCTACGAAGGTACCAACCGCTTCGGCAAGATTCAGTCGAGCCGCTGGCTCCCCACCTGGAACGTGTCGCTTGCATACGATATTATCAACGAGCCTTTCATGAAGTCTGCACAGAGTTGGCTCTCGCAGTTGAAACTGCGCGGCAGTTACTCGCTTACTGCCGACGCCGGCCCATCGTGGGTCAACAATGCCTCGGTCATCTACATGACCAGAAACACATGGCGTCCCTTCACATCGGCTGCTGAGTCGGAAATATACATCGACCAACTTGCCAACACCGAACTTACCTTCGAGAAAAAGCACGAATGGAACATTGGTTTCGACATGGCATTCCTCAACGACCGCATTGCCCTTACCTTCGACACCTACTGGCGTAACAACTACGACCTTATCGGTCTTGTCTACACTCAGGGCTCCGGCGGACAGACAGAGAAATATGCCAACCTCGCCGACATGAAATCGCACGGCGTGGAACTCGGTATCTCGACAGTGAATATTGCCAGCCGCAAGTTCAAGTGGACTACCGACCTCATCTATTCGCTCGCCAAGAACGAGGTTACCAATCTGGAGAACTCCTGCAACGCATACTATCTCGTTGTAGGCCAGCACTCCAACAACCCCTACATGATACCGACGCTCGAGGGATATCCCGTACGCACCATCTGGAGTTACCAGTTTGCAGGTCTGAACAATGAGGGATTGCCTATGGTGATCAACGAAAACGGCGTGCCGACAATCGGCGACGTTAACATTCAGGAGACAAAGAACCTGGAGAACTTCCTCGTCTACGAAGGACCTACCGATCCGACATGGTACGGCTCGCTGAGCAATACTTTCACTTACACAAGCAACAAACTCGGACGTCTCAGCCTTGATGTGTTCATCACCTACAGCGGTGGCAACGTCGTACGCCTCGACCCCGTCTTCTCGTCGGGCTACAGCGATCTCTCCGCACTTCCGCGCGAATTCAAGAACCGCTGGATGCAGGCTGGCGACGAATATGTCACCAACGTACCGACCATTGCTTCGCTCAGCCAGGTTGACCGCTACGGCTCAACGACCATGCGCACAGCCTACAACGTATACAACTATTCTACGGCACGCATTGCCAAGGGCGATTTCGTGCGTCTGAAAGAGTTGGCACTCACCTACGCTTTCCCACAGGGACTGATGCAAAAGACAGGGCTGCTCAACAGTGCCTCAATCAAACTTGCCGCCACCAACCTCTGCCTGCTCTACGCCGACAAGAAACTTAACGGCCAGGACCCAGAGTTTATCAATTCCGGTGGTGTGGCTTCTCCTATCACCAAGCAGTTCACCGCAACACTGCGCTTAGGTTTCTAAGCAGATACGTAACTCAAATGCATAATTCATAATTTTCTTAGGATAAGAGACATGAAAACGAGCATATTCCAAAACGCTATAGCCACCCTGCGCAACAATCTCTCCGCTGCACGCTGTGCAGTGAGCCTCACGGCAGCAGCACTGCTGTTGTCGGCATGCGGTGACAAACTGGACGAGAGCCCCGACGCCCGACTGATAGACATAGACACACCAGAGAAAGTATCATTGCTCCTCACCTCGGGCTATCCCAGCGCAGTGCCGGCAGTAATCTGCGAACTCATGGGCGACAATCTCGTCGACAACAACGTGGTGGTTCCAGCCACTCACAACGACGCTTACGACCTCTTCCACGAGGAAGCATACAAATGGGAAGACATCACCAGTTACAGTTCTGGCACCGATGACACTCCACTCGAGATCTGGGACAAGAACTACAAGGGCATCGCCGTGGCCAACCACGCCATCGCCGCAATGAGGGAAATGAGCCTTGACCCAGCCCACGATCCCAACCTCTCCTATTCCTGGGGCGAGGCCCACGTTTTGCGCGCCTACCTCCACTTCCTGCTTGTCAACGTCTTTGCCGAAGCATACAAGGACGACGTACAGAGCATGAACGACTGGGGTATTCCATACGTCACAGAGACCGAGGACGTCGTGAAAATAGACTACAGCGATACGCGCTACCGCAAAAAGGTTGCTGAAGTGTACCGCCTCATTGAGCAAGACCTTCTGGAAGGTATCGACTACATTGACGACTCGAAATACAAGGTTCCTGCCTACCATTTCAACCGCAATGCCGCCTACGCCTTTGCTGCACGCTTCTATCTCTTTAAGCGCGACTACGAGAAATGCCTTAATTACGCCAACGCAGCACTTGGCACCAATCCTGCCACGTCATTGCGCAAGTGGGCCTCGATGAGTGCCAATACCATCAGCACTCTGCTCAATGCCTACAATGACGAGACAGCAGCATGCAATTACCTTCTGCTCACAACATATTCGCTGCAGGACCGCATGCTTTCAGCCTGCCGTTATGCTATAAACAGCGGACTGACCAATTCCGACCCAAAACTCTCCGTTCCATCCACTAAGGACATCATCTACGAAGGCGGTGGCCCGAACTGGAGCAGCCGTCTGCCAGCCTTCGACGGTAAGATTTACCGCTGGGGCGCCGGTTCAGAATACGGTTCGTGGCTCTTCCGCGTCTACGAGTATTTTGAGTATACCGACAAGATTGCCGGCATCGGCTATGTACATATTATATATCAGCCGCTCACCGCTGAGGAGACCCTGCTCTGCCGTGCCGAGGCAAAACTGTATCTTGGCGATCGCGCCGGAGCCATTCAGGATCTTGACTTCTGGACTAAGTCAAAGCAAATCAGCAATGACCTTACCCAGGAAGGCATCGACCGTAAGTACGCAGGCACTCCGAGCAACAACATATGGGTTAACGACATCCATCCGCAGGAGATGAGCAGCGAATTCCGTCTGCTGACGGGAGCCGACCGCCACGTGCTCGACTGCATCCTGCATTTCCGCCGCATCGAAACTCATTTCGAGGGACTGCGTTGGTTTGACATCAAGCGCTACGGCATCACTGTCCACCATGCATACCGCGGTCCGCAGGATTATGAAGTCACCCACGACTACCTGGAGTGGAACGACCCACGCCGCGTGGTACAGATTCCTTACAACGCCATCGACGCCGGTTATCCGTCGAGCGACCGCACTCCTATCAACCAGACTGACGGTGACGAACTGTCGGTACGTCCTTTGGTAGCACCCATCCAATAAGCACACACGTTATGAGAAAAATATTAGCCCTTTTGAGCATGGCAGCAATGGTGCTGACCTACTCCTCATGTCGCAGCGAAGACGACTTCACAGAGTCTATCTTCGACACCACAACACCTGCCGTCGACAAGAGCCTTGCTACAGCAGACTTCGACCAGTGGCTCTACGACAACTTCCTCGTTCCCTATAACGTGGAAGTGCAGTATCGCTTCAATTTCACAGCAAGCGACATGAACTTCCAGTTAACCCCTGCCGACTACAACCGTTCGCAGTTGCTGGCACACTTCATTCGCTATCTGTTTTACGATGTTTACACAAAGTATGCAGGCGACGACTTTATGAAACGCTACGGCCCGCGAATGTTCCACTTCATTGGCTCTACCGGTTACAGTCCTACCACAGGCACGGAGGTTCTCGGCACTGCTGCCGGCGGTGTAAAGATCACGCTCTACAATGTTAACGAGATAAAGCCGTGGTCGGAGACCGTGAATTACAGCGGCGACGATGTCGAAGTGCTCAACGAGCGTATCTTCCACACCATGCACCATGAGTTCTCGCACATTCTCCACCAGACAAAATCCTATCCTGTCACCTACGGACAGGTTACCTCTGGTTCCTACGACCCAATCAACTGGCAGGAACGCGACTCTACCACAACCCACCAGTTGGGCTACGTAACTCACTACGCTTCCAGCGCTACCTACGAGGACTTTGTCGAAACTCTGTCGGGTATCATCACCGACACCGACAGCCGCTGGATGAGCCGCATCATCAATGCCAGTCTGCCTGGTGTACGTGCCGGCGACAAGGAGCAGATTCTCACTCTTGTGGACTCTCTCGGCATCGACCCCGACAAGGCTGATGCTCACTGGAACAACTTCACCATCTACGAGGAGTCAAAGTATAACGAGATAGAAGGCACCTACGATCCGACAGGACGCTACGTGCTCGACCGTTTCCGCAGTTCAGAACAGACAGTAAACGTAGCAAAGACTGCCTACGTCGCTGTCTATCGCTACAGCAATCCTAAGCAGTTCCATTCGTTCCGCAACGAATTCCTGCCGTGGGTTTCCATCAGCAGCGACGACTCTGTGGCAGGCATCAACGCCATTCTGAAGAAGATAGACATCGCTACCGAGTGGTACACCGACCGCTGGGGACTTCACGTCTTTGAACTTCGCAAGGAGGTACGCGAGCGTCAGGACAGCATCAACACCTATCTCCACTCCGATGAGGTAGAAATCTACAAACTTAAATAGTTGACAGTTGAGAGTTGACAGTTGACAGATTAGTTTAGACTTTTAGAAAGAATTATGAAGACTGGAAAGAAATACATAGCACTTTGCATGATGCTGGCGGCAGCATCGCTGACCTTCACGGGCTGCAGTTTCGAGGACGACGACTACTTTACCGAGTCTGCCTCGCTGCGCATAGAGCATGCCAACGACCAGATACAGACCATACTGTCTGCCCCCTCCAACGGATGGGTTATGCAGTATTACTGCGGCACCAGTGTGGCCCACTTCGAGGGCTTCAACCTATTTGCCGCGTTCGACAAGAACCAGAAAGTGACGCTTGCCGGCAACCACCGCATGCTGCGCGACGGCAATGCAGGCAAGTACACCGAGTATGAGAGCGTCTACAGTCTGCTGCTTGAGGACGGCCCAGTGCTGGCTTTCAACACATGGAACGACGTGCTCTCCCCGTTTGTCGATCCTGTCAGTCCATGGCTTGCCCCAGGTACTCTGAGCAAGGACGGCGCTGGCATGGCTGGCGACAACAACTTCGTCGTGATGTCCTACAATGCCAACGAGGTGATACTTCGCGGCGAGCGCTACGGAGCACAGGTGCGCCTCGTGCCCTGCGACCGCGAATGGGAAGACTATATCGCCGCCTGCGACAAGACGCGCAACGATCTCACTAACACCACCATCACCTCTTATTATATTACCGCCGGCACCGACACTCTCTACCTTACTGGACTGCGCAATGGCCGTGTTCGCTATTCCGAGCGCCTTGACGACCCTCTGAAAAATGACTCGCTGGCCAGCCTCTTCACGCCTACGGGCATACGCTTTGAGCGCGAGACAAGTTTCGGCAACAACACGCCATCGGGCTATACCTTCCAGGAGTTTACCGTAGCAGCCGACAGCACATGCCTGCTGAGTTCCGACGGAACTGTTAAGATTTCTGCCATTTGGGATAAGCAGTTTAGCGAAACCCCTGACATCTGGACCATCGACACTCTCTCGCTTACCGACGACCTGAAAGCACTATGCCGCGCCATAGATGCTGCTCTGACAGCCGCCAACCGCAACAACTCGCTGGCACGCATAGGCATCGGCCGCACCACAAACGCCAACAACGTCACCGGATTGGTTGTGGAGTGGTACACCAACACGCGTAAGACATCGCGCGCAATGGGCGGTATTGCCATCAAGCGCTCGATGCCTGCTTCATCTCAAGTGACATACACCACTGACGAAGAAGCCATCATGGACAACAATATGCGTGGGCGCAAGCAGAACGTGATAGATGCCGCACTCCAATTTGCACTGGCTCTCAACGGCACTTACAACATGACTCCCGATAGTTATTTCAATCCCAAGCGTGTAACGCTTAATGCTGTCAGCGGCAATAAAGCGCTTACAATAACGAGATAACGAGACACATAGATATTTGTTTTTTTTATTTTTATTCACAAAATGTTTCACTATGAGAATTAAGACTTTTACTCTTTTCACGCTGGCACTATTGCTGTCAGCAGTGTCCTTTGCGCAGAAGTCTAATCATGCAAGAGTGCTCAACACAACGCAGTCGACTCTTGTCACTGATTTGACGCGCACACAGATGAGGAGTCAAGTACTGCCAGACGCCACCTTCGCACAGAAGGCCAAGTCGTCGCAGACAACAGCAAAGAATACGGTTAACCGTATTGCTGCAGTTTCTCTGCCTTCAGGTGTAGAGTCTACTTATTACATCCTTAAGGGCACATCAAGTCGCGGTGGCGAAACCGAGACTCTCGCAAAGGTTGCCTATGATGGCGACGATGTTTACATCTCTGGCTTGAGTTACTTCTTACCAGATGCATTCGTAAAAGGAACTTTCACTGACGACAATACAGTTGTCTTCAGCGCAGGTCAGTCTTTCGGCATCTATTCGTTCAGCGATGTCGACGCCGAGATAATCTTCGGAGCATACTCTGCAGACGGCCCTGTCGACGTTACTGCAACCTACAATCCCGAAGAGGACACGTTTACCTTCCCTGCCCTTACAGCAGAATACTACGTACTACCGGATGACGGCACTACCGGTTTAACGGCCTACTGGAAAACAGCAGTAACTATCTCGCCTGTTGACGAAGACACCGCTCTGCCCGTAGAGGCACCAAGCGATTTGGTTGCTGAAGACTGGGCGTACTCTGGCTTAGACTACTGGCACGACACAGAAGTATCCAAAGTAGTCAAGGTTGGCTTCTATGGTGACGATGTTTACATCCAGGGATTGTGCGACTACCTGCCCGAGGCTTGGGTTAAGGGTACTAAGTCTGGCAACACCATAACATTCCCCGGCTACCAGTACTACGGAAAATACAGCAGTTACGATTTATACATACGCGGTTTGAATGGCGAAAGTTTTGGCGATGGCGACGTAGTCTTCACCTATGACGAGGCTGCCGAGAAGTTGACCACAGAATATGCTATTTTCCTTTATGGTGAAACATCAACCAGCGGTGGTAACTTCGCTGCAGAGACGAACGTTGTCATTTCTAAGATAAAGGAGGCACCTGGTGTGCCTGCCAACCCATCGTTTGGCAACATGCAGTTCAATCCTAAGGGCGACAAGATAGAGGTTAACATCAGCGTGGTTGACACCGAAGGCAACGGAATGCTTGTCAGCAAGTTGTACTACAAGTTGTATATCAAGGACGAGACCAATACCAACGTGCCTCTGACCTTCAGCAAGGAGTTGTACACATCTCTGGATGCTGACATCGAAGAGATTCCTGTCGTCACTGATGATACCGACTTTGCTAACGGCGTTGTCGCTCTTAAGATGGACCACTCTACATGGGAAACTATCGGTGTGCAGAGCATCTACAAGGGCGGCGGCGAGAGCCACGAGTCAGAAATCGTATGGTACACCATTAAGAGACCAACTACAACCACACTGCCCGAAGGCCTGAGCGTTACCTCCAATGACTTCATTGGCACAGAGGGAAGCGAAAAAGAAGATTTCTCTACGACGTTGAACGTTGCTGTAGACGGCGACGACCTCTATATTCAGGGCTTTGGTAAGGACGCCGGCCTGTCAGACTCCTGGGTAAAGGGTACAAAGGACACCGATGGTGTCTACACCTTCCCATCTGCTCAGGATCTTGGTGCCACAAGTTCCTACCGCATCTTCCTGATCGGCTATAACGACGAGACTGGTGAGGTAGAAGATCCTCAACTGAAGTATGACGCGGCCAGCGGAAACTATGTATTCCTGAACTGCTTCGTCGCTAACGCAAGATATACCGACCGTTCGTACTACTACTCTCACTTCCACGCTGGCTCTACAATCTCTGGTAAGGGCGAGGTAGATGAGGTAGTGACTCCTCCTGCCAACCTTGTTACAGAAGAGTACACATTCAAAGGCACCGATGTCTTTGCCGATGAAGGCGCGGATGCATCTGTAGCCCGCACGGTGAAGGTTGGCTTCAGCGGCAACGAAGTGTACGTGCAGGGCCTCTCTGAAGTTCTGCCCAATGCATGGGTTAAGGGAACTGTGGCTGACAATGTCATCACATTCCGCACAGGCCAGCAACTCGGCGACTACAATGCCTACACTCTCTACTTCGTCGGCTATGCCAATGGTGCAACCACACACTACGTCTGCACGTACGATGCAACAGCAGGTGTCATCACTGGTCCTGCAAGCGTTAATCTTGGTATAAATATCTACAAAGACCAGATCAGCCGCTCACTGTTTGAGAGTTATAGCGGTGTTACCATCACTAAGATTGTGGAGAAGGCAGCCACTCCTGCCGCACCAGAGATTGGCAACTTGCACTACACGGTGTATGGCAACTATATTGACTTCACCATCAACACTGTTGACACCGACGGCGACGGCCTT
>CALFIY010000006.1 GCA_937877595.1 uncultured Prevotella sp. | reverse complement strand
GGAAAGCGAGGCGACCGATACGGCCGAAACCGTTAATTGCAACTTTTGTCATTTTACTTAATCTTTTTATTAAAAGGGTTGATAAATATTCATTTTAATCAAGAAAAATGTACCTTTTGGTGCACTTTTTCTTATTTTCGCCTGCAAAGTTACGGAAAAAATCCTAAATTTGCATTTGAAAACATTCTTAATTAAGATTAAAGACGTGATTTTCTGCTCAAAAACATATTTTTCGCGTCTCAAAACGCACAATATTGCAAAACGCAGATTACAATTTTAGGACAATAAACGTTAGGGAAGAGACAATAAACATTCAATATCAAACATTAAACATTTCAAAAGATTATGGGACTTATTAGTGAATTCAAGGAGTTTGCCGTGAAAGGCAACGTAATGGACATGGCTGTCGGTGTAATCATTGGCGGTGCTTTCGGAAAGATTGTAAGTTCGCTGGTTGACGATATTCTCATGCCAATAGTTGGCGTGGTGACCGGCGGCGTAGACTTCTCGACACTTGCAGCCACCGTGGGCGACGCCGAAGTGAAGTACGGATTGTTCATCCAGAACATTGTCGACTTCCTTATCGTTGCGCTCTGTATCTTCTTCATGCTGAAAGGCATCAACAAGTTGAACCGCAAGAAGGAAGAGCCCGAGGCTCCCGCTGCACCTGCCGGCCCGACACAGGAAGAACTGCTGGCCGAAATCCGCGACCTGCTGAAGAAGAAGTAAACAGGTTCTGCACACACGACTGCACACACCGCACTCCCCCACTGCGCGGGATGTGGTGTGTGTAGTGTTTTAAAAAAAATTACAAGCGTGTTTTCAAAAATAAAAACAGTGTTTACAAAAATAAAAACAGCTGTGGCGAAAATAAAAACAGTGTTTACGATTTTAAAAACAGCACAGACATCACAACATCAACGCTAAGATGGAAAAATCTCTTGATTTCAAGCCGAAATTTTTCTCTGCCATCCGCCATTACAACAAGCAGACGTTCGCTGCCGACCTCATGGCAGGCGTCATTGTAGGCATCGTGGCTCTGCCGCTTGCCATAGCCTTCGGCATTGCCTCTGGGGTGAGTCCCGAAAAGGGCATCATCACCGCCATTGTTGCCGGACTGATGATATCGCTCTTTGGCGGCAGCAAGGTACAGATTGGCGGTCCCACCGGCGCATTCATAGTGATCGTGGCAGGCATCATACAGCAGTATGGCATGCAGGGACTCACCGTGGCCACGCTGATGGCCGGCGTGTTTCTCATCCTGCTCGGCGTACTGCGCCTGGGTACTATCATCAAATATATTCCCTACCCTATCGTCGTGGGCTTCACCAGCGGTATTGCTGTTACTATCTTCTCCACACAGATTAAGGACCTTCTTGGCATGTCGATAGGCCATGTGCCTTCTGACTTTGTAGAGAAGTGGCTCGCCTATATATATAATATAGGTAATGCAGACCTGTGGAGTTCTGTCATTGGAATATCGTCTGTAGCCATCATAGCAGCATGGCCCATGCTGGCACGATATTTCCACCTGTCGCCGCTCAGGTCGCTGCCTGGTTCGCTGGTAGCCATCATCGTTATGACCATTGCCGCATTGCTTCTTAAGCAGTATGCCGGCATTACTACGATTGAGACGATAGGCGACCGCTTCAGCATTACTGCGGCGCTGCCTGAGGCAACAGTGCCCTCACTTTCGTGGGCAACGATAAAGAGCCTTGTCGGGCCTGCCGTGACGATTGCCGTGCTTGGAGCCATCGAGTCGCTGCTTTCTGCCACCGTTGCCGACGGTGTTATCGGCGACCATCACAACTCAAACACCGAACTGATAGGTCAGGGCATTGCCAACATAGCATCGCCGCTCTTCGGCGGCATTCCTGCCACGGGTGCCATAGCACGCACCATGACAAATATCAACAATGGCGGTCGCACGCCGGTGGCCGGCGTAATTCACGCCGCTGTTCTGCTGGTGATTTTCCTCTTTCTGATGCCATTAGCACAGTATATCCCGATGGCCTGCCTTGCCGGCGTACTCGTGGTAGTGGCCTACGGCATGAGCGGATGGCGCTCTTTCCTTGCCATGACACGCCGCAATCCGAAAAGCGATGTCACGGTGTTGCTGCTGACGTTTTTCCTTACCATCATCTTCGACCTCACGGTAGCCATTGAGTTCGGACTTATCTGCGCTTGCCTTCTCTTCATGCGCCGCATGGCAGAGACAACCGACGTGCATGCCGTGCTCAACGAGATCAACCTCAACGACGATGCCGATATGGAGCGTGGCAATCTGGAACACCTCACCATCCCCGAAGGCGTGGAGGTATACGAAATCAACGGTCCCTACTTCTTCGGTGCCGGCAACCGTTTTGAAGACATCATGGCCCGGTACGGCAGCCGCCGCGCAAGGGTGCGTATCATACGCATGCGTAAGGTTCCGTTTATCGACTCTACCGGACTTCACAACCTTGAGAACATGTGCCGCATGAGCCAGCGCGAAGGCATCACAATAGTTCTCTCAGGCGTCAACGCCAAGGTGGATGCTGTCTTGCGCCGCAACGGTTTCGAGCAACTGCTCGGCGCGGAAAACATCACAAGTCATATAGACCTCGCGCTTGCCCGTGCCCGCCAGTTGACGTAGCACGGCCGGTCACTTTATTTTAGGCTTCAGTTCGTCAGGCGAATCGTTCGTATACATATTGACGGCTGAAGCCTTTTCTGTATAGAAATGTCTCACTGTCTCGAGCGACAGTTCAGCAAATATTAAACTTTCATAAAATTGAACAGCGCGATAGGCGGCGCGCAAGGATAATTATTAACTTTGCGTAATAATCGAAAAAACTCACCTCCTACCACCCACCTCTCACCCCACCATGATAGACCACGCCACCGTCGACAGGATAATGGAAGCCACCAACATCGTTGATGTCGTGGGCGAATTTGTCAGTCTGCGCAAGGCTGGTGTCAACTATAAGGGTTTGTGCCCGTTCCACGACGACCGCACACCGTCGTTTATGGTGTCGCCTGCGCGTCAGATTTGCAAGTGCTTTGCGTGCGGCGAGGGTGGCAATGCCGTCAACTTCCTGATGAAACATGAGCAGATAACCTACCCGGAGGCTCTGCGGTGGCTGGCACGGAAGTATAACATTGAAATTCAGGAGCGTGAACTGACAGACGAAGAGCGCCGCGAACAGTCGGAACGCGAATCGATGTTCGTTGTAAACGAGTGGGCGGCAAAATACTTTCACGACACACTGCTCAACAACGACGACGGAAAGGCTATAGGACTGCGCTACTTCCGCAGCCGCAGCATACGCGACGACATAATAGAGCGTTTCCAACTCGGATTTGCCCTTGCCCGTCGCGACGCAATGGTTAGCGAGGCCCGCAGCAAGGGATACAAAGACGAATACCTTGTAAAGACAGGACTGTGCTACACGAGAGGTGAGCGACAAGAGCCGAGAGACGACGGAAAAGAGGCAAAGGAAGAGGGACATGTACAACTCGTAGACCGTTTTGCAGGAAGAGCCATTTTCCCGTGGTTCAACGTAAGCGGCAAGGTTGTTGCCTTTGGCGGCAGAAAACTCGACGCTGCCACAAAAGGCGTACAGCAGAAATACGTCAACTCGCCCGACTCAGAAATCTATCATAAAGAGCGCGAACTATATGGCATCTTCCAGGCCAAGAAGGCTATAGTGAAAGAAGACTGCGTGTACATGGTAGAGGGATACACCGACGTGATTGCCATGCACCAGTGCGGCATAGAGAACGTAGTTGCCAACTCTGGCACGGCGCTTTCTGTCCATCAGATAAGACTTCTGCGACGTTTTACGCAGAACATTGTTCTTCTCTACGACGGCGACGAGGCTGGAATACACGCTGCCATGCGCGGAACCGACATGCTGCTGGCCGAGGGAATGAACATAAAGGTTCTTCTGCTGCCCGATGGCGACGACCCCGACTCTTTCTCCCGGAAGCATACGGCCACGCAACTGCGCGAATATATCGAACAGCATCAGACAGATTTCCTTCAGTTTAAGACAGACCTGCTTCTGAATGGCGTCACCGACCCTATAAAACGCGCCGAAGCCATAAATTCGATAGCCCATTCCATTTCTGTCATCGCCGATCCCATTGTTCGCTCCACTTATCTCAGCGAATGTGCCCATCGCATAGGCATTTCGGAAACGGCACTGGTGGCTCGCACCAACAAGGACATTGCCGACGCAAAGTCTGCACCTCAGTCTGCTCCTGCCGAAAGCGAGACGCCAACGGCCCCGACCGTTCTGCCCGTCAGCGCCAACCCCATAGAGGAAATGCTGGTGCAGTGTATCATACGCCACGGAGAGGAGGTGATATTTGAAAACCTGCAAGACGAAGACGGCAACCTTATAAACTTCAACGTAGCGCAATATATCGACTACGACTTGGCGCAGGACGATCTTGCTTTCTCTGTTCCTCTCTACAATCGCATTTTGCGAGAGGCGGTGGAACACTCTTCAGACAACGGATTTGAGGCATATCGCTACTTCGTACATCATCCCGACCAGGAGATAAGCCAACTGGCAGCCCGATTAGCCATTGACCGCCATCAACTGGGGCGTAATTTCCAACCGCGCAACGGTACTGACATTCTGAAACAACGTGTTATGCACCTGATTCTCGACTACCGAAAAGGCATTGTCGACAACAGACTGAAGGAAATACAGCGGCAACTGCGCAATGTAGGGCAGGACATGAACTTGATGCGCGAGTTGATGGGCGAATACAAGAAGACACAGGAACTGCTCAATGCTCTGGCCAAGCAACTGGGCAGCGACGTTTTTGCGAGATAGCATGGACTATTTCTACATAGCAGGCGTAACTCTCATGTGGATAGCGGTGGCTCTCACCATAATCCACGTGATGCTCGACAACAGGCAACCGGCAAAAACCATGGCATGGGTTATGGTTGTGATTTTCGTTCCCATTGCAGGAATTTTGCTTTATTTTTTCTTTGGTATCAACCAACGGCGAAAGAAACGCGCCGAATGGCGACAGATAAACCAGTTGGGACAACGCTCACAGCAGGCAGAACCATACTCTGCAACAGCAATCGACATGCTCACAAGCGGCCATGAATATTTTGCCAGCCTTTTGGCCGACATCCACTCTGCCCGTAGCCACATACATATTGACTGCTACATAATAGATGACGACAGACAGGGGCGAAAAATAAGCGAGGCACTGATAGAAAAGGCCCGTGAAGGTATCGAGATACGCATAATCTACGACGACGTAGGGTGCTGGCGCACCGGAAACCGCTTTTTCGAGAACATGCGAGAGGAGGGAATAGAGGTGGCGGCATTCCTTCCGGTAAGATTCCCTTCATTTACCAGCAAAATCAACTACCGCAACCACCGGAAACTCGTTATTATCGATGGCACTGTGGGCTATATTGGCGGCATGAACATTGCTGAGCGATATACCGTGTGGCGCGACACAATGCTACGGCTGCAGGGCTCGGTGGTGTATGCCATGCAGCGCGCTTTTCTGGAGGACTGGTATCGGGTGGATGGCACACTGATAACCCAGCGCAAGTATTATCCAAATGCAGAAAAGACGGCAGACGAACAAACAGCAACGGCAGTATCAAAGGTAGCCGACAGGGCTACGATAGTTACAAGTGCGCCTGTCGACGCCTATCCTGCCATTATGCAGCAATACGTTAAGGCCATTGCCTCCGCACGCAGGTATATCCTCATCCAGACTCCCTACTTCATGCCTAATGAGCCTGTGCTCTTCGCGCTTAAGATGGCCATTGCGACAGGCGTAAAGGTGAAGGTGATGTGCCCACTGCACTCCGATACACGGCTTACACAGTGGGCGTCGCGCTCATTCCTGCGCGAAATGACTGATGCAGGAGCAGAGGTGCTGCTTTTCCTGCCCACTGTGCTTCATGCCAAGACGATGGTAATCGACGACAAATGTTTTACGTGTGGTTCTACGAACATCGACATTCGCTCTTTTGAGAACAATTTTGAAGCGAATGTTTTTATAGACGGTGAAGATGCTGCTGTAAGGATGCGCCACATCTTTGAAAACGATGCCAAAGATTGTGCAGCCCTCAGCGACCGGCCCGATTTGCTCAGCCCGTCACTGCCAATGCGCCTGTGGGAAAGCATTGTCAGGCTTCTTGCTCCCGTGCTGTGACCTGCCGAAACAGCGAGAAGTTGACACTGCCGTACTGGCGGTGCTCTACGAAACGGGGATGCTGTGAGAAGTCATTGTCCTTGCCATGCTCGAAAACCAGCAGCCCATCGCTCTTCAGCAGATTACTATCCATCACGAGCGTAGGGATTTGCGGCAGTTGCTTAAGGGCATAGGGCGGATCGGCAAAGACAATGTCAAACTGCTGGTGACAACTCTTCAGAAAGCGGAACACGTCAGTCCGCAGACATATCACGCGCTGCTCCTCGCCAAGTTTGCCGACACACTGCTGAATAAAACGATGGTGATCGCGGTCAAGTTCCACGCTCACCACCTGACGGCATCCTCGCGAAAGCATTTCGAGCGCAATGCTTCCAGTGCCCGAGAAGAGATCGAGAGCCGTCAGACCGTCAAAATCAACGTAGCCAGCGAGAACATTGAAGATGTTTTCCTTGGCAAAATCGGTCGTAGGACGCGCCTTGAATGTACGCGGCACGTCGAAATGTCTGCCCTTGTATTCTCCTGTTATTATACGCATGATTCTCAGTCCGTCTACCTGCCTCTCACAAAGAGCGTCATCATGTCGTAAGGCATGCCCTCTATCCTGGCCACTGCCGAGCGGTTGAAATCGCCGGCAGGATTGATGACATAGACACGCTTGACGTAGCGGCGCAGTTCATCGACAAGCCACTCCTGCTGCGCTATGCTTCCCACGAGGTGCAGTTCGTCGTGCTCTGCCTGCATTGCCAGTTGCTTCCAGACATAGAGCAGGAAGTAGACGGCATCGTGGCCGTTGCCGATGCTGAACGTATTGCAGAACTTAAGTCTGTGCTGACCATAGCAGAACACGGTGAGACTGCTACCATGGAAATATCCGTAGAGTTTTGCCCTTACTCCCATGTGGCTACGCTGATGGAGATGTCGCCAAACAGGCGCCACGGCAGCAATATACTGTGCAGATGGGAAATGCTCGTCGAAGACTTTCTTCAGGTCGCGCCCTATGCCAAACACAGCAACGCTGTTCAGGTCGGGCAGCACAGTGTGGGCCACCACAAGGCTTTCCGTGTCGGAGAAAGCATGGCTGTAGAGCGTCTGCTCTTCTGTCGGCAGGAATTCTTCCGACGGCACCATGAGCACTGGCGCGTCTACCATTGCGAGCACACGCTCATATTCATCACGTAGCATGGCCACGCTGCGGAAAGCCTCGCGCATGTTTGCTGCCATTGAGATGCCTTCGTTCAGTTCGTAGCCCTCAAATTCTATCTGTCCGTCGGCACTGAGCGAAGCCATTGACAGGTGTTGGTTTCCTATACGTACCACGAGCCGCTGCGCCACTGCCGCAGAAGCAGAGTGTTGTTGAGTTGTCATTTAGATTCAGGGAAAATGTTCTTGGCGTTTCTTAATGGTTTACTATGCTTAGCACGCAGAGCACGGCCATTACGACTGCTGCTATGGCAAGCACGATGTTCGACTTCTGATATTGCGTCATGGCTGCAAAGGTACAAAAACAATAGAGATTAAATCTGCTTCGCTCAAAAAAAATTAAAATTGTAAATTGTCAGATAGTAAATAAAAACATACCTTTGCAGCCGACGACCATGGAGAGTTTGAAGGAACGTACAGCGCGAGGACTGATGTGGGGCGTGGTGAACAACGGCTCCACACAGGTGCTCAATCTGCTGATAGGCATCTGCCTGGGGCGGCTGCTCACACCGGCAGACTATGGCATCGTTGGCGTTCTCACGATATTCACGGCACTGGCAGGAGCGCTGCAGTCGAGCGGCTTCACGCAGGGACTGATCAATATGCGGCAGCCCACATCCAACGACTATAACGCCGTCTTCTGGTTCAACGTGTCGATGAGCCTCGTGCTTTACGCACTGCTCTTCGCCTGCGCACCACTGATTGCCCTGTTTTTCCATCAGCCTTGCCTCACAGCAGTGTCACGACTGGTGTTTCTCACGTTGCCTCTCTCTGCCGTGGGCATAGCATCGGGCGGATACATGCTGAAAAACATGATGAACCGACAGATAGCCATAGCAGGCGTCGTGGCACTGACGGCATCGGGCGCGGTGGGCATCACACTGGCTCTTACGGGCCATTCCTACTGGAGCCTGGCATGGCAGCAACTGGTTTACATAGGCGTACTCAATGCCTGCCGTTTCTACTACGTTTCCTGGCGCCCGTCGCTTAGCATCGACATGAGTCCAGTGCGCAGAATGATGAGTTTCTGCATGCGCCTGCTTCTGACCAACATCATCAACATTCTCAACCAGAATGTTCTCACCTTCGTCTTCGGCCGCCTGTTTCCCATCTCTGCCGTTGGCAACTACTCCCAGGCCAACAAGTGGAATGCCATGGCCCACTCCACCATCTCCGGCGCCGTGGGACAGATAGCACAGCCTGTGCTGGTCAGCGTGGCCGACCAACAGGAACGCGAAGTAAGAGTGTTCCGCAAACTTATGCGCTTCACGGCTTTCCTGTCATTCCCTGCCATGCTCGGCCTGGCTCTTGTGGCGCGCGAGTTAATAGTACTCACCATCGGCCCGCAATGGCTGGGCTGCGTACCACTGCTGCAGACGCTATGCGTGGCAGGCGCCTTCATGCCTTTCTACACACTGTACCAAAATCTTACCATCTCGGCAGGACGCTCCGACATCTACCTATGGCTTAACGTGGCCCAGGTGGCTTTAGGACTGGCCATTATCCTTCTGCTTCACAGCCATGGCATCGGCACTATAGTAGCGGCATACACAGCATTTACCATGGTGTGGCTGCTGGCATGGCAGATAGCGGCACGTAGGCTTGTCGACGTGCGACTGGCTGCTGTACTGGCCGACACGGTTCCCTTCATGCTGACCGCCGTGGCAGTGATGGCTGCCACCTACTATGCCACTCTCGCCATCACCTCTGCAGCACTGCTGCTCAGCGTGCGCATACTGATGGCTGCCGCGCTCTATGCCGCAGTGATGCACCTGTCGGGAGCCACTGTAATGAAAGAGTCGGTAGACTTCCTTCTTCACCGCAATCACAACTCGTAATCGCAACTTGCTATTTTTCTAGGCAACTTTCGATTTTTCTTCTCCCAAAGCGTCTATTTCTCGAAAAATACTTGTACCTTTTCACCGTTGAACAAATAGACAAAAGGATTATGGAGCAAGTAAGAACCACTCTAAACAAGGCGCAGATGGATATTCTGCGGT
>CALFIY010000005.1 GCA_937877595.1 uncultured Prevotella sp. | reverse complement strand
ACGATACCGCTCAGGGTGGTTTCGCTGGCAAGTTCGGTGAGAACAAGCACACTGTTGAGGCTGGTGAGGACAACATCGTAGTCGATGGCAAGAAGATCACCATCTATGCTATTCCTAACGCAGCTGAGCTGCCTTGGGGCGAGTTGGATGTAGACGTAGTTCTCGAGTGCACAGGTTTCTACACATCTAAGGAGAAGGCTTCTGCCCACATTAAGGCTGGTGCCAAGAAGGTTGTTATCTCTGCTCCTGCCGGTAACGATCTGCCTACTATTGTTTACAACGTAAACCACAAGACTCTGACTCCTGCTGACACTGTTATCTCTGCAGCTTCTTGCACAACAAACTGTCTGGCTCCTATGACCAAGGCTTTGAACGACTTCGCTGCTATCCAGAGCGGTATCATGACAACTGTTCACGCTTATACTGGTGACCAGATGATTCTCGACGGTCCTCAGCGCAAGGGTGATGTTCAGCGCGCTCGTGCCGGTGCTCAGAACATCGTTCCTAACTCTACTGGTGCTGCCAAGGCCATAGGTCTCGTTATCCCCGAACTGAACGGCAAACTGATCGGTGCTGCTCAGCGCGTTCCAACTCCTACAGGTTCTACCACTATCCTGCACGCTGTTGTGAAGGGTGAGGTCGCTGTTGAGGACATCAACGCTGCAATGAAGGCTGCTGCCAACGAGTCGTTCGGCTACACAGAGGAGAAACTTGTTTCGAGCGACATCATCGGTATGAAGTTCGGTTCGCTCTTCGATGCCAACCAGACTATGGTAAGCAAGATAGGCGACGGCAACTCTCTCGTACAGGTTGTTGCCTGGTACGACAATGAGAATTCTTACACTTCTCAGATGGTTCGCACCATCAAGTACCTCGCAGAACTGAAATAATAACTGCGAGAAAGCAAAACACACAACAAAAAGAGAGAGCGGTTTGGCACTGGCCGAATCGCTCTCTTTCTTGATAATATACCATATAACACGCGTGACATCAATCATAATACTCTGTGCGGTAGTGCTGTACTTTGCGCTGCTCATGGCGGTAAGTCGCCTGACAGGTGCAAAGGCCGACAACGAAGCGTTCTACCGTGCCGGCAGAAAGGCTCCGTGGCCGGCAGTAGCCTTTGGCATGGTGGGAGCATCTATTTCAGGCATCACATTTGTCAGTGTGCCTGGAATGGTGATGCGAACGCAGATGACATATCTGCAGACATGCCTGGGATTTATCCTCGGATACGTCGTAGTAGCACTACTGCTGTTGCCGCTATATTACAGGCTCAACCTCACGTCGATATACGGTTATCTGGGACAGCGCCTCGGGCGCCGCTCGCATCTCACGGGCTCTACTTTTTTCCTGCTGTCGAAGATGGCAGGCGCTTCGGTGCGCTTTTACGTAGTGTGCATGATACTGCAGCGCTTTGTGTTCGACGCGTTCCATGTGCCGCTACCGTTGACGGTGGTGCTGCTCGTGGCGCTGATATGGCTGTACACGCGCAGAGGAGGCATGAAGACGCTCGTGTGGACCGACACGATGCAGACCGTGTTTCTCTTTACGGCGTTGTTGCTCATCATCTATAGTGTGACGCAACGGCTCGACATGACTGCTGCCGACGCAGTAGCCGCAGTGTGGAGGAGCGACATGTCGAGAGTATTCGTGTGGGGCGACTGGGTTTCGACGCAGAACTTCTGGAAACAGTTTGTGAGCGGAATGTTTATCGTCGTGGTGATGACAGGACTGGATCAGGACATGATGCAGAAAAATCTCACCTGTCGTACAAAGCGTGAAGCCCAGAAAGACATGCTGAGTTACGGTGTAGCCTTCGTGCCGGTCAATGCACTGTTTCTGACGCTCGGAGCACTGCTCGTGATGCTGTCGCAGCGGCAGGGCGTGGCGCTGCCGTCTGCCGGCGACAGCATCTTGCCGGAATTTGTGGCGCAGGCAGGTACGGTGGTCGAAGTGCTCTTTGTCCTTGGCATCGTGGCGGCATCTTTCTCCAGCGCCGACTCTGCCCTGACATCGCTGACCACTATTTTCTGCGTCGACTTGATGCCTGCGGCAGACAATACAGCGAGCCGTCGCCGTGTCCACGTGGCGATGTGCGCCGTCTTTGTTGTCGTTATCCTGCTGGTGCACGCCGCTGGAAGCAAAAGCCTGATAGATGCGATATATACTATAGTGGGATATACCTATGGACCGCTGCTCGGACTCTTCGCCTTCGGGCTGCTCACGCATTGCCAAACCAGCGAGAAGTGGGTGCCATATATCGCTGTGTTCTCGCCGCTTGCATGCTATGCCGCGTCGTTGGCGGCAGAGAAATACTACGGCTACAGGTTCGGCTACGAGTTGCTGCTGATGAACGGACTGCTGACCTTTATCATGCTTTTTTGCTGCAGAAAAAGAGCATAAATTTCCGAAAACGTTTGCGTAATTCATTATTATATAGTACTTTTGTAGCCTTACAGGGCTTTTGCGTACCCATTTTGCAGTACTTCTACCGAAACATTCAAAATTATTAATAATTTATTCTTACATTCTTATGTGGTTATTTAATTCATCCATCGGACGCAAAGTTGTGATGTCTGTCACCGGTCTCGCGCTGATTTTGTTTCTGACGTTCCACTGCGCCATGAACATCGTAGCACTCTTCTCCGGAAAGGCCTACAACACTATTTGCGAATTGCTGGGAGCCAACTGGTATGCTGTTGTGGCTACCATGGGTCTGGCTGCCTTGGCCGTTATTCACATCGTCTATGCCTTCATCCTGACGGCTCAGAACAGAACAGCACGTGGCGACAACCGCTACGAGGTGGCTACTCAGGTAAATCCAGGCAAAGTGGAGTGGGCATCGAAGAACATGCTCGTGCTGGGTATCATAATCCTCGTGGGACTGCTGCTGCACCTCTATCACTTCTGGAGCAAGATGATGCTTGCTGAACTGCTCGGAACAACCGCAGGACATCTGCCAACAGACGGCTTCGCCTTCATCATCGACACATTCGGCGATCCTGTCAACGTGGTGCTCTACGTCATCTGGATTGTTGCCATCTGGTTCCACCTCACTCACGGTTTCTGGTCGGCTTTCCAGACACTGGGCGCCAGCGGCAAGGTGTGGCTCAACCGTTGGAAGTGCATCGGATTTATTTATGTCACACTGCTGATGCTTGGCTTCCTGGTTGTTATCCTTGCCTTCGCATTCAAGTGTGCTCCAAGCCTTTACTGCTATGGTGGTAACTGCTGCTAATTTAAGTTTTTGAGTTGATGAGTTCCTGAGTTTCTAAGTTATAATAACTTTACAGGACTCTTTTGACTCATAAATTAATAAACTTACAAACTAAAAAACTTCAAAAATGGCTAAAGTATTAGACTCAAAAATTCCTGCAGGTCCAGTGCCTGAGAAGTGGAAAGAATATAAGGCTCATCAGCGACTGGTGAACCCAAAAAACAAACTGAAACTTGACGTTATCGTAGTAGGCACTGGTCTGGCCGGCGCTTCTGCTGCTGCTTCGCTGGGCGAGATGGGCTTCAATGTGTATAACTTCTGCATTCAGGACTCTCCGCGCCGCGCCCACTCTATCGCTGCACAGGGTGGTATCAACGCTGCAAAGAACTACCAGAACGATGGCGACTCTGTTTACCGTCTGTTCTACGATACGGTGAAGGGCGGTGACTACCGCGCTCGCGAGGCAAACGTATATCGTCTTGCAGAAGTGTCGAACAACATCATCGACCAGTGCGTGGCACAGGGCGTTCCCTTTGCACGCGAATATGGCGGCATGCTGGCCAACCGCTCCTTCGGCGGTGCTCAGGTGAGCCGCACTTTCTATGCCAAGGGCCAGACAGGTCAGCAGTTGCTGCTCGGTGCCTACAGTTCGCTGTCGGCACAGGTGAAGGCAGGAAAGGTGAAACTCTTCACACGCTACGAGATGGAAGATGTCGTTATCGTTGACGGACGCGCACGCGGCATCATTGCCAAGAACCTTACCACAGGAAAGTTGGAGCGCTTCTCTGCCAATGCCGTTGTCATTGCAACGGGCGGATACGGCAACACCTACTTCCTGTCGACCAACGCCATGGGCTGCAACTGCACGGCAGCAGTCCAGAGTTATCGCAAGGGTGCTATGTTTGCCAACCCAAGTTATGTGCAGATTCACCCGACATGTATCCCCGTACACGGCGACAAGCAGTCGAAACTGACGCTGATGTCGGAGTCGCTGCGCAACGACGGACGTATCTGGGTGCCAAAGAAACTGGAAGACGCCAAGGCTCTGCAGGCAGGCACCAAGCAGGGATGGGAAATACCCGAGGAGGATCGCGACTACTATCTGGAGCGCCGCTATCCTGCATTCGGCAACCTCGTGCCTCGCGACGTGGCCTCTCGTGCAGCCAAGGAGCGCTGCGACAAGGGATTCGGCGTGAACAACACAGGACTTGCCGTATTCCTCGACTTCTCTGAGAGCATCAACCGCCTTGGTCTCGACGTTATCATGCAGCGCTACGGCAACCTCTTCGAAATGTACGAAGAGATAACGGATGTCTTCCCTGGCGACGTTGCCAACGAGATCAACGGCGTGAAATACTACAAGCCAATGATGATTTATCCTGCCATCCACTACACAATGGGCGGCATCTGGGTAGACTACGAACTTCAGACCACTATTCCTGGCCTGTTTGCCATCGGCGAGTGCAATTTCTCCGACCACGGAGCCAACCGCCTCGGCGCTTCAGCACTTATGCAGGGACTGGCCGATGGATATTTCGTGCTGCCATATACCATTCAGAACTATCTTGCCGATCAGGCTGTGTGGCCTAAGGTTTCGACAGAACTGCCAGAATTTGCTGAGGCAGAAAAGGCCGTCGACGCTGAGTTCGACCGTCTGCTCAACATCAAGGGCAAGCGCTCTGTAGACTCTATCCATAAGGAACTCGGCCATATTATGTGGGAACACGTAGGTATGGGACGTACTGCCGAGGGCCTGAAGGAAGGTCTGAAGAAGATGCAGCAACTGCAGAAGGAGTTCGACGAGAACCTCTTCGTGCCTGGAACAAAGGACGGACTTAACGTAGAACTCGACAAGGCTATCCACCTGCGCGACTTCTTCACAATGGGTCAACTCGTGGCCTTCGACGCACTCTCGCGCAACGAAAGTTGCGGCGGTCACTTCCGCGAGGAATACCAGACAGAGGAAGGCGAAGCCAAGCGCGACGACGAGAACTACTTCTACGTAGGCTGCTGGGAGTACAAAGGCA
>CALFIY010000004.1 GCA_937877595.1 uncultured Prevotella sp. | reverse complement strand
TAGAATGCCTGCCTGTCACGCAGGAGGTCACGAGTTCGAGTCTCGTACGCACCGCGCAAATTCAAAACAGCAAATTCAGAATCCTCAACACAGATAGCGATGTTGGGGATTTTTCGGATATAAACCACATGCCATTTGCCATGAGCAATCTCAATATCAACATCGGGCACGACACCACCTGGCGAAACTTGGTGGTAAGCACAGTGCTCGTCATAGCCTCTGTGGCTCTCATAGTATGGGCTATGCCCCGCGACAATCGCAGTTATTTTTTCCTGGAACAGGGCAAGCCATGGAAATATGCTGATTTCACGGCGCCGTTTGACTTTCCTATCTATAAGTCAGAGGCTGTAATAAAAGCCGAACGCGACAGCGCGATGCACGAATTCGAGCCTTACTACAGATACAACAAGGATACCGAAAGCCACATGGTGAAGAAATTCCTCGACGACTACGCCAACGGAATTCCAGGGCTTGACGACAACTTCCCACGGCTCATTGCCAGTCAACTGCGCAGCATCTACCAAAAGGGAATAATGTCGTCGGAAGAGTACGGCGAACTTCGCTCCGACACAGCGCGTATGGTGCGCATCGTAAGCGGTAAGGAGGCTGTCAGCATATCTGTTCTTGACATTTTCTCAGCCAAGACAGCATACGAACAACTGTTTCTTGACGAAAGGCTTGCGTCGCAGCGTGCAATTCTACAGAAATGCAATCTCAACGATTACATTTCGCCAAATCTGATATACGAGCGGGAAAGGAGCGAAAGCAGTATCAACGATATTCTGTCGAGCATTCCGCTGGCCAGCGGCGTTGTGATGAAAGGCCAGAAGATTATCGACCGCGGCGAGATAGTGACTGAGCGGACCTACCGCATCATGGAGTCGTATCTGGTGGAGAACGAGCGACTGCATAACGACACACAGCAAAACCAGTTTGCGCTGCTCGGCCAGATACTGTACATCGCCATTCTCACCATCTGCTTCACGCTGTACCTGAGGCTCTACCGGCCAGGCTACATTGCCAATTCGCGCAACCTGATGATGCTCTATGCGCTGATAGTAATCTTTGCGCTGCTCACAGCACTCTTCATACGCAACACATTCATCCACGTATATCTGCTGCCTTACGCAATGGTTCCAATATTTGTGCGTGTGTTCATGGACTCGCGCACGGCATTCATGGCACACATCACGATGCTTCTGATATGTGCCGTAATGCTACAGCATCCTTTCGAATTTGTTGTGGTGGAAATCGTGGCAGGACTGGCAGCAATCATGTCGCTTCGCGAACTGTCGCAGCGCTCACAACTATTCAAGACGGCACTGATAGTGATGCTCACGTCGATAGCAACAAATCTGGCTTTCGACTGGATGCGCACCGACTCGCTGTCGCAGATAGACTATAGCCCGTACAACTATCTCATAGCAAACGGCATAGCACTGCTCTTTGCCTATCCCCTACTCTATCTGCTGGAAAAGGTATTCGGTTTTACGAGCGACATAACACTCATAGAACTCTCAAACACCAACAACGAATTGCTGCGACGCATGAGCGAGGTGGCTCCAGGCACTTTCAACCACTCTATCCAGGTGGCCAATCTTGCCGGAGAGATTGCCAACAAAATCGGAGCCAAGGCACAGTTGGTGCGCACAGGTGCTCTCTATCACGACGTGGGCAAACTCGCCAACCCTATCTACTTTACCGAAAACCAGTCGGGCATCGACCCGCATGAAATGCTCTCCGACATAGAGTCGGCGCAGATTATAATAAGCCACGTAACCGAAGGACAAAAAATGGCAGACAAGAACAATCTGCCAAAAGTGATACGCGACTTCATTTCAACCCATCACGGACAAGGCAAAGCCAAGTTCTTCTATATCAGATACAAGAAAGAGCATCCCGACGAGCCTGTTGACGATTTGCTGTTCACATATCCCGGGCCTAATCCATTTACTCGCGAGCATGCCATACTTATGATGGCCGACGCCGTGGAAGCCGCCTCTCGCTCGCTGCCTGATTATACCGAGCAGTCCATTCGCGATCTTGTCAATCGCATTATCGACCAGCAGGTAAGCGACGGTTTCTTCCGCGAATGTCCTATCACATTCCGCGACATACAGTATGCAAAAACGGTACTAATCGACAAACTGAAGACAATATACCATACACGCATCAGTTATCCCAACGAGAAATGAGCGAGCGCGTACACCGAAGTCTTATGAACATCAAGGTGGGCATGATATTCTACATGCTTTCACTGGTGTTGGCTTTTTTCTCACGCCGTGTATTCTTAGACTGTCTTGGTACTGAGTTCATCGGTCTCACGGGCATGTTGATGAACATCATGTCGTTTCTGTCGGTGGCAGAACTCGGCATTGGCACCAGCATTGTCTATTTTCTCTACAAGCCGCTGCAACAAGACGATCACCAGAAGATCAATGAGGTGATGTCAATGCTGGCATTCCTCTACCGATGCATCGGTGGAATAATCCTTGCTGGCGGCATCATTGTCAGCATCTGTTTCCCCTGGTGGTTCGGCAGTCTCAGCACAGGACTGCCACTTGTCTATTTTGCCTTCTTCTCATTTCTCGCCTCCAGCGTGGCAGGCTATGTCTTCAACTACCGCCAACTGCTTGTCTCCGCAAACCAGAAACAATACCTGGTAAACTCCTACTTCCAGAGCATAAGCATCCTGCAAAGCGTGGTACAGATACTGCTTGCGTGGTATTACCGCAACCTGTGGCTCTGGGTAGCCGTAGGACTTGTGTTCACCGTTATCGGCATCACCATCTTCAACATACGCATCCGCCAACTCTATCCGTGGCTCAGAATAGACCTCAGGGAGGGGCGCAAAAACCTGAAGCGCTATCCCGAAGTGCTTCGCAAGACCCGCCAGATATTTGCCCAGCGCATCAAGGACTTCGTACTCTACCGCAGCGACGAGTTGCTTGTCGGCGCCTTCGTTTCCGTGAGCAAGGTTGCATTCTACGGCAACTACACCATGATAACCTACAAGATTATCTATCTTGTCAATATCCTCAGCGACGGTCTGTCGGCCGGCGTAGGCAATCTGATAGCAGAAGGCAACGAGAAGAACATAATGAAGGTGTTCTGGGAGATGACGGCAGTGCGCTTCCTCATACTTGGAGTAATCCTGGCGTCGCTAATCCTCTTCATACAACCGTTCATCGGCTGCTGGCTCGGCACAGGCTACCAACTGAGCGACGTCATAGTCTATCTGCTTATAGCCCATATCTTCATCTACCTGCAGAATGCCGCCGTCTACACATACATCGGTGCCTCGGGACTTTTCGGCGACGTGTGGGCAGCATGGACCGAACTGGCCCTGAACATCGGTGTCACTCTGCTGCTTGCCCCGACCTACGGCATTGCCGGCATATTGGCTGGCAAGATTGTCAGCCTTGGTCTGATAAGCATAATATGGAAGCCCTACTATCTCTTCAACTACGGCCTGCACCGCAGCGTACTGGAATACTGGCGCGGCATGCTGCCCTACTATGCCGTGCTGCTTGCCCTGATCGCCACGTCGCTCGTACTTAAGAGCAAAGTGGTCGATGTCCAGGTAAACAACATTCCTACCTTATTAATATATATAGTGGCAATTTCCATACCTCTTTTTGCTGTCTACTTCCTGCTACTGTTCACTTTCACACGCGGCATGAAATATTTCGTAGCACGCAAGCCTGCCATCTACAGCAAACTGTCGTTTCTTGTACGCTGACTATCACTTTTCTACTCATTTTCGCTGATTTTGTGCACACATCACAACTTATGTGCATGACCTAAATCAATTTCAGTTAATAAGCGTTAATAGTTTATGCACTTTTTTCTCGCTTTTGTGCAATACATGTACCTTTGCAGCCGATTTTAGTAAAAATTTTTAAAAATCACAGGATTAAAGGTTAAAAAGATGAGAAAGATTGTTTCAGTAATTTTTGTTTTCATGATGACTGTTAACGCCTTGGCTGGAGGTATTCTGACCAACACCAACCAAAGCGTAATGTTCTTGAAGAACCCTGCCCGCGATGCCGCTATCGGTCTCGACGGCGTATACAGCAACCCTGCCGGCGTAATCTTCTTGCCCGAAGGTTTCCACATTGCCTTCAACTGGCAGTACGCCCACCAGACCCGCACCATCACATCCACCAATCCCCTCTTTGCATTAGGCAAGAAGAACGACGGTAATACCATAAAGGAATACCAGGGTGTGGCCGATGCTCCTGTTATTCCCTCCCTGCAGGCCGCTTACAACAAAGGCAACTGGAGCGTCCAGTTCAATTTCTCCATTCCTGGCGGTGGCGGAAAGTGTAGTTTCGATGACGGACTTGGCTCTTTCGAAAGCGTAGTAGGCAGCATAGCCAACAGTTTTATGACTCTTGACAAAAAGGCAACAGAGATGAATGACGTCACAGCGCAGTTTGCTCCTTACTATGCAATGCTGGGCAAGTCAGCACCTGCCGAAGTTCAGAACAACAACGTTGCCGGATACGACATGAACAGTTTCATGGAAGGCCGCCAGTACTACTACGGTTTCCAGTTGGGTACTGCCTACAAGGTAAACAAAGACCTCTCTGTCTACGGCGGTCTGCGTCTTCTCTACGGCAAGGCAACCTACAAAGCAAAGATTAGCAACATCATGGTAAAGACCGGCGGCGTTTATGTAGACTTCGGCGATTTCCTTCCCAACGTTCCCGTTCAGGCTCAGCAACTTGCTGCCGCAGGACAGTCGCATCTTGAACTTATCAATACCATTGAGCAGTATAATCAGGCTGGCGTAATGCCACTGACACAAGAGCAGCAGACCACGCTGTCAACTGCCAAGGCAAAACTTACTGCTGGCATGAACGAATTGTCAGCAAGTCAGGGCCAACTGGCAACACTGGCCAAATATTCCGAAGGTGTCAACCTGCTGTGCAACCAGACCAGCGTAGGCGCGGCTCCTGTTATCGGCGTCGACTGGCGTTACAACAACTTCAACTTCGCAGCAAAATACGAGTTCAAGACTCAGATCCGCATGAAAAACGAGTCGACGGTCAACGAGGCAAGCGAGATTGCTACCGTCAACAAGTTCCGCGACGGCGAGAAAGTCAATGAGGACCAGCCTGCACTGCTTACTCTCGGTGCACAGTGGAGCCCCATTGACGTGATACGCATCAATGCCGGCTGGCACCACTACTTTGACAAAGATGCAGAGTGGTATAACAACACTCAGGACCTGCTGCAGCACAACACAAACGAGTATCTGCTTGGCGCTGAGTGGGATGTCACCGAGAAACTGTCGGCTGCAGCAGGCGGCCAGTTGACACGCTACGGACTGAGCGACGCCTACATGAACGACATGTCATTTGTCGTCAACAGTTACAGCCTTGGCTTCGGCTTCAGTTACAAGGCCAAGGAGAACGTGACACTTTCCGCTGCCTACTTCCAGACTACGTACGACAAATACCATCGTGACAATTATCCCGTGGCTGGTGTAAGCGACATCTTCACCCGTACCAACCGCGTGCTCGGTGCAAGTTGTCAGATAGACTTCTGATAAGCAAAGAATTATCCTAATACAAATTATAAAATCCTAATCTCACAGTATGAAACACGCATTGCGCAGTGCCGTATGCACTGAGGGAAGAAGAATGGCTGGTGCCCGTGCACTATGGGTTGCCACCGGTATGAAGCAACAACAGTTTGGCAAGCCAATCATAGCCATTGTCAACTCGTTTACACAGTTTGTCCCCGGACATACACATCTGCACGAGATAGGCCAGGTAGTGCGTGAAGAGATTGAGAAGATGGGCTGCTACGCAGCCGAGTTCAATACCATCGCCATTGACGACGGTATCGCCATGGGTCACGACGGCATGCTCTACTCTCTGCCCTCGCGCGACATCATCGCCGACAGCGTGGAGTATATGGTCAACGCCCACAAGGCCGACGCCATGATTTGCATCAGCAACTGCGACAAGGTTACGCCGGGCATGCTGATGGCAGCCATGCGCCTCAACATTCCTGCTGTTTTCGTTAGCGGCGGTCCTATGGAGGCTGGCCGCTGGCGCGGAGAGAACGCCGACCTCATCACAGCAATGGTAAAAGGTGCCGACCCGGAGGTTAGCGACGAGGAATTGAACGAACTGGAGCGCTGTGCCTGTCCTGGCTGCGGCTCCTGCTCAGGCATGTTCACCGCCAACTCCATGAACTCGCTCACCGAGGCCATCGGTCTGAGTCTGCCGGGCAATGGCACCATCCTTGCCACTCACACCAACCGCACAGAACTGTTCCGCCAGGCTGCGCGCCAGATAGTGAAAAATGCGCTGGCCTACTACGAAGACGGCGACGAGTCGGTTTTGCCCCGCAGCATTGCTACGCGCAAGGCTTTCCTTAACGCCATGACGCTCGACATTGCCATGGGCGGCAGCACCAACACTGTGCTCCACCTGCTGGCTGTTGCCCAGGAGGCTGGCGCTGACTTCACGATGAAAGACATCGACCAGTTGAGCCGTCGCACACCATGTCTCTGCAAACTTGCGCCAAACACACAGAAGTACTCCGTACAGGAATGTGGCCGCGCAGGTGGCATACTGGGGATAATGAACGAACTGGCAAAGGGCGGCCTTATCGACGGTTCCGCGCCACGTGTCGACGGTATGACGCTGGATGACGCCATTCGCAAATACAGCATAGTAGACGGTGGCATCGATGCCGAGGCAAACCGCATATATCAGTCAGCCCCAGGCAATAAATTCTCGACCAAGATGGGTTCGCAGTCGGCAGAATGGGGTGCGCTTGACACCGACCGCACCAACGGCTGCATCCGCGACATTGAACATGCCTACACAAAGGATGGCGGACTTGCCGTGCTCTTCGGCAACATTGCCCAGGACGGCTGCGTGGTGAAGACGGCTGGCGTAGACGAAAGCCTGTGGCACTTTGAAGGACCGGCAGTAGTATTCGACTCACAGGAAGATGCCTGCGAGGGCATCCTTGGAGGACGCGTCAAGAAAGGCGACTGCGTGGTGATAACCCACGAAGGCCCCAAGGGCGGCCCAGGAATGCAGGAAATGCTCTACCCCACCTCTTATATCAAGAGCATGCACATGGGCAAGGAATGTGCGCTCATTACCGACGGCCGTTTCTCGGGCGGAACGAGCGGCCTTAGCATTGGCCACATTTCTCCAGAGGCTGCAAGCGGAGGTAATATAGGCAAGATAAAAGACGGAGATATCATAATCATAGATATTCCAGCACGCAGCATCAACGTAAAACTGAGTGATGAGGAACTTGCCGCACGTCCGCAGCAACCCCTGAAGCGCAATCGCGTGGTGTCAAAAGCCCTCCGTGCCTACGCTCAAAGTGTTTCGAGCGCAGACAAGGGCGGTGTACGGATTATAGAATAGTTTTACCTGATACTTACAATAAACTTTTGCAAGTCATGGTCGGCGCTTGATGTGCCGACCATGATTTCGTATTGGCCGGAAACAACGCGCATGGTGTGAGTGGCAGCATCCCAGAGTTCAAAGGCGTTGCGAGGCAGTGCTATAGTCACTGGCGTTTGCTGTCCGCCGTCCAGCGTCACTCGCTGATAGGCACGCAGCGAGCGCAACGGGCCGTCGGCGTCGTCGGTACGGCGCACGTATACCTGCACAACCTCCGTACCTTCCCTCTTGCCTGTGTTTCTCACCGTAAGTCGCAATGCCTTGCCGCCGTCGACAGCATCGGCTATCTTAATATCGTTGATGGCAAACGTGGTATACGACAGTCCGAAGCCGAAAGGATAGAGCACTTCGCCATCAAAGTAGCGGTATGTGCGCCCCTGCATGCGGTAGTCTTCAAAATCGGGCAGGTCGGCAGTGCTACGATAGAAGGTGACTGGCAGTCGGCCGCAGGGATTGAACTCGCCTGTAATGACATCGGCCACGGCCTGTCCGCCAAATTCTCCGCCATACCATGCCTGTATTATGGCGTCGCACGATGTCTGCTGCTCGTCTGTCATTGCCATTGCACTGCCCGAACAGTTTACCAAGACAATGCGTTTGCCTGCTTCGTGCAGTTGGCGCAACAGTTGGCGCTGCACCCGTGGCAGTTCGATGGACGTGCGGTCACCCTTGTAGAAGCCCTCGCCACTGCGCTTCATCTCCTCACCTTCGAGACGTGGCGATATGCCACCCACGAAGACTACAGTCGAAATATCTGACAGTGCTTTCAGCAGCGAGTCGGCATTGCTGCTCTCGCCAGCCTCGAGCATCTCGCAGCCCTTCACATAGCGCAGGTCGCCGCCAAGTCGCTCGCGCATTGCCTGCAGCACCGTCATGGTGTGGGCAGCCTTTCCGTTGTAGTTGCCCCACTGCATCACGGAGTCGTTGGCGTTAGGACCCATTATGGCAATGCCTTTTATGCCGTTGGCAGCAAGTGGCAGCATGCCGTTGTTCTTCAGTAGCACAATGCCCTCGCGTGCTGCTTTCAGCGCCAACTGCTGATGGTCCTTGCTATGCACCACTGAGTATGGTATGCTCGTCCATTCCACTTTGCTGTCGTCGTCGAAGTCGCCCAAACGGAAACGTGCCGTCAGCAGGCGGTGCAGACTACGGTCTACCTGCGCCTCGCTGATATCTCCACGGCGCACGGCCTGCGGCAGACTCTCATATATCGAGCCACACTCCACATCGGTGCCCGACAGGATGGCACGCGACGTTGCCGCTGCACTGTCTGGCGATACGGCATGCCACTGTGGCAGGAAGTCGCGCACGGCTCCGCAGTCGCTCGTTATCAGTCCGCGGAAGCCCCACTCCTGCCGCAATATCTGCTGCTCAAAACGCGCATTGCCGCAACAGGGGTCGCCGTCTATACGCTGGTAGGCGCACATTATTTCAGCCACTTCGCCTTCCTGGACAAGCGACTTGAATGCCGGCAGGTATGTCTCCCACAGGTCACGCGGCGGCAACTGCTGCACATCAAACTTGTGGCGGTTCCATTCCGGTCCGCTGTGAACGGCAAAGTGCTTTGCGCAGGCCAGCAGTTTGGCATAGCGGCTTGCAGGAGCCTTGCCGTCGTAGGAATATCCTTGCAGGCCGCGCACAACAGCCAGTCCCATGCGCGTGGTAAGGAACGGGTCTTCGCCGTATGTCTCCTGGCCGCGGCCCCAGCGTGGGTCACGGAAGATGTTGATGTTGGGAGTCCAGAACGAAAGGCCCTGATAGCGCTTCATGGTGCCTTGGCGCTTTGCCTCCTGATGCTTGGCGCGCGCCTCGTCGCTCACGGCAGTGAACACTTGATGAACCAGACGGTCGTTCCATGTTGCAGCCATCTGCATAGTGATGGGGAACACCGTGGCGATGCCATTTCGCCCCACTCCGTGCAGCGCCTCGTTCCACCATTGGAAGGCTGGAATGCCGAGACGCTCCACTGCCGGCGAGTTGTCCATCATAAGTTTTGCTTTCTCCTCTATCGTAAGACGTCCGAGCAGGTCTGTAGCACGCTCCTCGGCCGTCAGGCTACTGTTCTGGTAAGGTAGTTGTTGTGCCGTGGCCGACAGCGACAGCGCCAACAGTGCTGAAATAAAACAAGTCTTCATAAGGTATCAGTAACATGTGTAATTTTAGGTGATTTGTCAGCAAAATTAAGAAAAACGCGAGAACATAAGAAAAAAAGCGGCATTATTTTTGTGCATTATGTGAAATATTCCTACCTTTGCAGCCGCTTTACACAAGAGCATAACATTTATTTTTTTATTTTTAATCATTATGAATCAATACGAAACCGTTTTCATTTTGACTCCCGTTTTGTCTGATGACCAGACAAAGGAAA
>CALFIY010000003.1 GCA_937877595.1 uncultured Prevotella sp. | reverse complement strand
TAAAACAGCGCTGGCAAAAATTAAAACAGCGCTGGCAAAAATTAAAACAGCAGTGATTTTCGTCACTGCTGTTTTCGTTGATTTAATTGTGCAAGATGAGAGCCGACTGAGGCGACACCGTTGCCTGAGAGCCGTTGATGGTACTCAGGCCGCGCTCGTCGATAATGCCGTCGGCGCATACCACGCTGTAAAGACCGCGAGGAATAGATACCTGCTGCTCGCGGCGCGAGGCATTGAGCACAACGATGATGTCGCGCCACTCGTCGCGACCGGCATGGCCCTTCAGACGGAAGGCGACAACGCCGTCGGGAGCGCTGAGGAACTCGAGGTGCTTGCGCACAAGGTGGGCATCGCCAAGGCGGAAGGCCGGATGATGGCGGCGCAAGGCGATAAGCGACCTGTAATACTGGAAGACTTCGGGATAGCGCTTAAGGGCAGACCAGTCGAGTTGGTTGATGGAGTCGGGCGACTTATAGGAATTGTGCACGCCCTGCTTGGTGCGCAGCAGTTCTTCGCCGCTGAGCATGAAAGGCACACCCTGGGAAGTGAAAACGGCTGTCTGCGCAAGCAGCGCGAGGCGTATCAGTTGGCGTGTGGCCGCGGACTGCGGGCTGTCGAGTGCTGACGAAAGTCCCGTGACAGACGCCTTGAGGCGGTCGACAAGACACATGTCGTCATGGCAGGAAACATAACTCATCATCTGCGTCGGCTCAGCAGCCCACGCGCTCTTGGAATAGTTGACAAGGCTCATGTCGACCTGCGGATGGCTGATGCAACCGACAATGCCGTACTTGAGACTCTCCTCCTGGCCTGCGACACCGGCAAGCCAGCCTCCCTTGCTGTCGTCGCTGAAAGGGCCGCGCAGCGCATCGCGCAACTCATCGCTGAAAGCGGCTATGCCTGGCATCTGCGCCACGTTGGCCTTCGACGCAAGGCGCTCGGCAGGCAGCGCACACTGGCCGGCACTCCAGCCCTCACCATAGATGAAAATATTGGGATTGACGGCGTGCAACTCCTTACGAATGAGGTTCATCGTCTCGATGTCGTGGACTGCCATAAGGTCAAAACGGAAACCGTCGATGTGGTATGTCCGTGCCCAATGGAGCACCGAACTTACCATGAAGCGGCGCATCAACTGGCGCTCGCTGGCCGTCTCATTGCCGCAGCCCGAGCCGTCGGAAGGCTTGAAGGTGCGGCGCGAGCCAGACTTGTCCTGCCACTGGCCACGATAGAAATAATAGGGAATGGTACGCTGGAAGGCACTGCCGCTAATGTCGAAAGTATGATTGTAGACCACGTCGAGAATGACACGGATGCCTGCCTTATGAAGGGCTTCCACCATACGCGCAAACTCGCTGATGCGGCAACAGGGATCACCGGGGTCGGTGGAATAGGAGCCTTCGGGAACATTGTAGTTGAGCGGATCGTATCCCCAGTTGTACTGCGGAATGTCGGGACGTGACTCATCGACAGAGGCAAAATCGAACGAGGGAAGGATGTGCACGGCATTGACACCGAGCGACTGCAGATGGCGTATAGCCCAAGGCTCCGTCAGGGCAAGAAACTTGCCTTTGTAGCGGGCATCGCTGCGCGCAATGCTGAAATCGCGGAAGTGGAGTTCGTAGACAACGAGGTCGGCAGGCGAGACGAGTGTAAGCGGACGCTCGTCGTCCCACCCCTGCGGCATCTGACTTGCTATATCGACGATGGCAGCGCGCTTTCCGTTGACGCCAACAGCGGTGGCAAAGATGCCGGGAGTCTCAAGATGACGGCGGCCCGTCGACGTGGAAAACGTATAGAAGTAGCCTTTCCAGTCGCCTTTCACTACAGTTCGCCAAAGCGACACTTCGGCAACGTCGCTCTGCTGGCGCGTCATGGCAACAGTTCGGCAGGCACGCCCACCAACGCCGTCGCGATAGAGGCGTAGCGTAACCTGAGCGGCCTCAGGCGCGGCATAGAGTTGGAACGCCGTTTCCTGGGGAGAATATCTACACTCGTACATGCTGTCGTGTGCCATGACTGTCAGCGGCAGAAGCAGCACAGCGACGAGCAACGTCAATAGCAGGCCCTGTTGCTTCATAAGGAATACTAAGAGAATACGATAGTGCCCTGAATGGGTTCCTGAGGAGCCTCAGCCTTCTGCGGCTCTTCGCTACTGGCCTGACTGTAGATGCTGTCAAGTATATCACGAGTGCGCTTGTACGTCGGAGTCTGCTCAACGGCCGAAATGACATCATCGTTGTCGAGATCCTCGGCACGGAAAAGGTAGATGTTGGGGCGGCGCTTATAGCGCTTCACGGCATCGTCCTTGCCATAATAGCGATTGCGGCGGTCCTGCTTCTGGGCAGCCAGTTCCTGCTGGGCAGCAATGCGAGTGGCCTCCTCCTGGGTGTGGCGCTTCAGATGGGTGCCCATACCGTCGACATTCTCAATGCCGAAGCCTGTGGCGAGAATGGTAACCTTTACCTTCTTGCCAAGTTCGGGATCGACGGCAAGTCCCCATTTTATCTCAAAGTCGCCAAACTTGGCCATAAACTCATTGACATCGTTCATCTCCTCCATCATAAGCGAATCGTGGCCGTCCTTGCTTCCGGCAAACGATATGCTGAGGAGTATCTTCTTCGAGTTGAACACATCGTTGTCGTTGAGCAGAGGAGAGTTGAGCGCGTCGTCGATGGCCTTGCGCACGCGGCCCTCGCCCTCGCCATATCCTGTGGACATGATGGCTACGCCACCGTCCTTCAGCACTGTCTTGACATCGTTGAAGTCGAGGTTGATAAGTCCGTGAACCGTGATAATCTCGGCTATCGACTTGGCGGCAATGCTGAGAGTGTCGTCGGCCTTGCCGAAAGCATCGAGCACGGAGAGTTCGGGATATATCTCGCGCAGGCGCTCATTGTTGATGACCAGCAGGGCGTCGACATGCTTTGCCATCTCCTCAACGCCGTCGAGCGCCTGGTCTATCTTTCGGTCGCCCTCAAAGCGGAAGGGAATGGTAACGATGCCCACGGTGAGGATGCCCAACTCCTTGGAAACGCGGGCAATGACCGGAGCAGCGCCGGTACCCGTACCGCCACCCATGCCGGCTGTGATGAATGCCATGCGAGTGCCGTCGCTGAGCATCTGCTTGATGTCCTCGATGCTCTCTTCGGCTGCGGCACGCGCCTTCTCTGGTTTGTTGCCTGCGCCGAGTCCTTCACGGCCTAACTGCAGGTGTACCGGCACAGGAGAGTCGTTTAGCGCCTGATTGTCGGTGTTGCAGAGCACGAAAGTAACGTCGTGTATGCCCTCACGGTACATGTGGTTGACGGCATTGCCGCCGCCGCCACCGACACCGATCACTTTTATTATGCTGTTCTCACGCTCGGGTTCGCCGAAATTGAGCAGTGTGTTGCCAAATGTATTGTCTGTCATATCTATATGTCTGTTTTCTGTTGTAAATAATGTGTTTGCTCTCAGAATGGATGAATGGAAAAAGCGACTACTCCTCGGAGTCGTCGGCAACCATCATCATGGCAAACTTCTTGAGTTTGCGGCCCATCTTGTTGAAAGGATTGTTCTCGCGGCGGATGCGCTCGGCCTCGCGAGCCTCCTCTTCGGCTTTCTCGCGTGCTATGCGGTCTTCCTCCTCTTTCTTGGCACGAGCCTCATCCTCGGCGCGGCGTATCTCCTCGGCGGTACGCACCACACCGGCAGACAACTCGCTGGGCTGACGGGGCTTGCGGGTTTCGGCGGCAACGTCGCCAGGCTTGTTGGAAGCAAAGAGGTCGTTGCTGCTGCTCATCTCCTGACCGGCGCAGTTCATGTCGCCCTTGGCAAGAAGGCCGAGAACGGTATTCATGCTGCCGTCCTTGAGCGTAAGGTCGGGCTGGACGGAGGTGATAGTCTGGGTGACAAACTTGGCAAGGCGCACCTTCTCGACATGTGTGTAGTTCTGGAAGGCCTTCTCGATGTCGCGGATGTTGGAAGCGCCACCGGTAATCACGATGCCACCAAGGAGTTTGTCGCAGTACTCGTCGGGTATCTGGCACCACACATTGGCGATAATCTCTTCCATACGACCTTCGACAATCTCTATGAAAGTGCGGCTATCAACGGTGTGGTCGGCGTCGATGTTGAGTTTGAGGTTATTGTCAATGTCGTTGTTGTCGGTAAATGCCGAGGCATACTTGAGTTTCATCTTCTCGGCATCGCTCTCTTCCATCTGCAGGGAGGCGATGTCCTTTGTTATATGGTTGCCGCCAAGGGGAATGACGGCGAGATGGCGCAGCACGTTCTTGAAATAGACGCTGACGGTGGTGGTGTCGGCTCCCATGTCGACAAGGGCACATCCGGAGCGCTTCTCTGCCTCGGTGAGGACGCTGTCGGCAAGGGCGAGCGGAGCGAGATACATCTCGGCTACATTGATGCCTGCCGTCTCGAAGCAGAGATTGAGGTTTTTGAAGAATGTCTTGCGCTGCAGGATATTCAGGAAGTTGCCCTCTATGTGCGAACACTGTATTCCGACAGGGTCAAGTTGGTACTGAGTATCGACTTTGTACTCCTGCTCGGCGGCATCGAGTATTTCCTGATCAGGATATTTCATGCTGCGGTTGGCATCCATCAGTTCGGAAACCATAGCCTGGCTGACCTGAGTGTCGGCAGGCAATTCCTTTGTGATGACATTGCGCACGGAGCGGATAGACTGTCCGCCCACTCCGACAAAGACCTGTGTGATGCTGGTCTTGAGAGTTTTCTCGAGTTTGCTGATGATAGAGGAAAGACACTGGGCTGTCTTGTCGATATTGTAGACATATCCCTTCCTGATAAAAGAAGAGGAGTCTTCACGCACCACGGCGAGCACATGTATGCTACCGTCTAAATTCTTCTTGCCTGCAATGCCGGTGATCTTTGACGACCCCAACTCGATGGCTACCACAAATTCTTTTGATACCATATTAGATTTTGTTTTTATTATCGTTTCTTACAGATTATCTGATTGTCGAATTCCACATTGATGTAACGGTACTTATTCCAACCGGCAACGCTAAGGCCGTGGATATAGAACTGTTTGAGACGCTCCAGTTTCTTGTTGAGATTGACGGGCTCGCCAAGGAAGACAATGTGGTTGCCTACACGGGGCACCATCTCCAAGGAGCCGTCGGGCAGAACGTTCAACTGCTCCACCTGGCTCTTCCAGAAATTATCCTGAAGCAGCATATTGCCTATCCTGGCCAGCGTGCGCTGAGCATACAGACGCGACACCTCGCCAGTTGCCACTACGAGATTGCTGGCATAGCGCGTGTTGGGCATCACAGCGCCCGAACTGTCTATGTAATAGTCGTCGCCGTTTGCTGCCTTGACTCTCATCACCGGCAGACGCTGCGCAATCACTATGCGTACATGGCCGCCCTGGGTCTTATAGCACTGAACCCTGTCGACAAAAGGGTTGCCAAGAAGCGTTTCTTCTATTTTACGAACGTCAACTTCCTTCATAGGCTGACCCTGAGGGAAGATGTGCGACTTTTTAAGTTGCGCCTTTATCTCATTCTCACCGAGAAATCCCTCCACAACAGCATCTTCTATCGCTATATCTACTTTGGTACACACGGCCGACTGGTCGTCGGGGTTGTTGAATGCCGTCACGGCCAAGAACAGGTAGGCCGCCAACGCGATGTCGGCTGCTACGAGTGCTATCTTCTTCCAGTTGAATTGTGGCATTGTCTTGTGACTGATTTGCTTTTTGTGGGGTATCTTAATGGATGTTTTCCGCTATGCCTTTGGCGCGGCTGTGTTTTTTGACAGTTCCTTTGCCATCTGTGGCACGAGGTTGTCCAAGTCGCCGGCTCCGAGTACGATAAGCACATCGAAGGTACGGCTCTTCACCAACTGCATCACGTCGTCCTTGCGTATCATCTGCTTCTCCACGCCGGGCTGCAGATTGTCGTAGATGAGTTGCGACGTCACTCCCTCGATTGGCAGTTCGCGTGCAGGGTATATTTCGGTAAGTATCACCTCATCCAGCAGACTCAGAGCGTCGGCAAACTCGCGATAGAAGTCGCGCGTACGCGTATATAGATGTGGCTGGAAAATTGCGGTGATCTTGCGGTCGCTGTACAACTGGCGTATGCTTCGCGCGCTCTGCAGTATCTCCTTCGGATGGTGCGCATAGTCGCTGAGGAACACCAGTTGCGGAGTGCGTATCTTGTAGTCGAAACGGCGTTCCACACCGCTGAAAGTGCGCATGCCGTAAAGCAGTTCGTCGGCAGTGCATCCGGCAAGTTGTGCCATCGCCATGGCTGCAATGCCGTTCTCGATATTTATGGGAACAGGCTGTCCGAGCACCACGCCGCGCACCGTTTCTATCGGCGAAACGAAGTCGAAGGTTATCTCGCCGTTTTCTATGACGATATTCTCTGCATGGAAGTCGCCCTCGTTGAGCGAATAGTCGTAGCGGCTGACTCCTGGCTGCAGGCTCTCCTTCATTTCCAGAGCGCGGTGCACTATCAGCGCTCCCTCAGGCTGTATCAGTTCCGTGTAGTGGCGGAAACTCTCCAGATACGCCTCTTTTGTGCCATAGATGTCGAGGTGGTCGGGATCGGTAGACGTTATTACCGACATATAGGGCTGCAACCAGTGGAAAGAACGGTCGAATTCATCGGCCTCTATCACCACGTAATCGCTGTCGGAGAGTATGTAGTTTGTACCGTAGTTCTTCGAAATTCCGCCAAGGAAGGCATTGCAGTTGAGATGGCTCTGATGCATGATGTGGGCACACATGGTAGACGTGGTGGTCTTGCCGTGGGTGCCTGCAACGCAGAGCCCCTTGTGGTGACGGGTGAGGGTGCCGAGCACCTGCGCGCGCTTCTGTATCTCGAAGCCATTCTGACGGAAATACACAAGTTCCTTGTGGTCGGCAGGAATGGCCGGTGTGTAGACCACGAGGCACGACTGCTTCTGGCGGCAGGCATGGGGTATCTCGTCAACGTTCTCGTCGTAGTGAATAAGCATTCCCTCACGCTCCAGGCGACGAGTGAGTTCGGAGGGCGTCTTGTCGTATCCGGCCACTACGAGTCCACGGCTGATAAAATAGCGCGCAATGGCGCTCATGCCTATTCCGCCGGCTCCTACAAAGTAGACCGCTTTTATATCTTGCATTGTCATATCTTCTCTTGTGTTTTCGACGCAAGGGCAATTACCTCGCGTGCTATTATCTCTGCGGCATCAGGAAGTGCCATCTTCTTTATGTTCTCGCTCAACTGCTGTAACTTCGCGGCATCTTTCACCGTGTCGATGGCAAGCGGCAGAAGGAGTTTGCGCGCATCGCCGTCCCTGACGAGCAGTGCACTGTCGCGCGTAGACAGCGCCATGGCATTCTTTGTCTGATGGTCTTCGGCCACATTGGGCGACGGGACGAGTATCACAGGCTTGCCAATGAGGCAGAACTCAGAGATACTGCTGGCTCCGGCACGGCTGACAACAAGGTCGGCGGCCTTATAGGCTGCGCCCATGTCGCTAATGAAATCGGTAACGACGAGACGGGAGTCAAGGAGCGACGACGTAGCCCCGTGTGACGACACGTAGTCGGCAACACGACGCTTCATCTCGTCATGGTAAATCTTGCCCGTCTGCCAAATAATCTGTACATCGCTCTGCTCTATCATTTCGAGATACTGCATAACGCTCTCGTTGAGGGTACGGGCTCCAAGGCTTCCGCCGACGATGAGTATTGTGGGCCTCTGCGGGTCGAACCCAAAGGAGCGCACTGCGTCCGCCTTGCTCAGCGCTGTTTCGAGCAACTGCTGGCGCACCGGATTGCCTGTCTTTATAATCCTGTCGGCAGGGAAGAAACGCTCCATTCCATCGTAGGCAACGCAAATCTTGCTGGCTTTGCGTGCCAACTGTTTATTGGCAAGCCCTGCGTAACTGTTCTGCTCTTGCAGCAGTGTCGGAATACCAAGGCTCTCAGCAGCGCCAAGCGCTGCACTGCTGGCATATCCGCCTACGCCGACAGCCACCTGAGGGCGGAACTTACGCAACAACTTTTTTGCCATCCATTTGCTGCGCAGATAGTCTAACGCAACACCTATATTGGCCGGCTTCCAAAGCGGACGGAAAAATCCACGAATGGGAAGCCCCTTTATTTCATAGCCTGCGGCTGGCACACGCTGCATTTCCATTCTGCCCAGAGCACCGACAAAAAGTATCTCGGCGTCGGGACGTAATCGCTTCACTGCATTGGCGATAGACACCGCAGGGAAAATGTGCCCACCGGTGCCGCCTCCACTTACTATGACTCGCAGTTCACTCATCACCTTATTTATATATATAGGAATTAGACTGATAATTTCTTCTGCGCCTTGTCGTCCTTCATCTTGGCAGAGCGCGAAACACTGAGAATAGCGCCTACGTAGGCGCAGTTGATTATTGTAGAAGTGCCGCCCTTCGATATGAGAGGCAGCGGCTGTCCTGTCACCGGCACTATGCCTACTGCCACCATCATGTTGAATGTTGCCTGCACCACGAGGAGCAATGCCAGTCCCATCACAAGGAATGCCGGGAAATTGTTCTCACAGCGCGACGATATGCGCGCTGCCCTGTAAAGCAAAATCACATATAGCATGACGACAAACATTGCTCCCACAATGCCCAACTCCTCAATGACGATGGCGTAGATGAAGTCGGAGAAAGCCTGCGACAAGAAATCGCGCTCCACTGACTTGCCGGGACCCTTGCCTACTATTCCGCTCGACACGATGGCTATGTTGGCATGGGCCTCCTGAGCATCCTTGTCAAGGTCGTACTCTCCTGGCGGAACTTCAGGCCGTGTGAATTTCAGTATACGGCCTTTCCACGTTCCCATACGGTGCAGTACTCCCTTTGATTTGCCCGATGATTTCGCCACCTTTTCAGTTTTTGCCACGTTAGCAGGCTCCTGGGAAACCGGTTCCTGTCCAACGAGCAACACCATCATCACTCCCACAAGGCCAACAGCAGTGATGCCACCGACGAGGCGTCCGAGTTGTCTGCCAGGAACATGTCCGATGAACATCATAACAATAACCACGAGGAAGAGAAGCGCTGCGGTAGACAGGTTTTCAAGTCCTATCAGCACGCAGGCAGGCACCGTAATCCACATAATCCACTTGAACGCCTGACCATCGGCTCCGTTCTCTCTCTGCATGGCACTTAAAATCTGCGCCGTGGCGAGAACGATGGTTCCCTTGGCTATCTCCGAAGGCTGGAAAGTCAGCCCGAACAGCGAGATAACGCGGTTGGCACCGTTGATGGACTGTCCGAAGATAAGGACACCCACCAGCGTCAGCGCAGAAACGAGCATAAGAAACGGCGTCATCAGTTTGAAGTAGCGGCACGGTATGTTGAGCGTCACAACAGCCACGACAAGTCCGACGATAATCATACCGCTGTGGTAGACAATCGGTCCGATATAGTTGTGGCTCTTGTACGTCAAGTGGCTCGATGCAGAGAAAACCTCAACAACGCTGATCATACAGAGGAAAAAGAACACCATCCATACGACCTTGTCGCCCTTGAATATTCTGCCGATTTTCTTATTCATCCTAACCTTTTTTGACTTATTGTTTTCTTTGCTTGCAATACTGTCGTGACCTGAATGAGACTACAGGTTTCTTGCCATTTCCTTAAACTGCTCGCCGCGGTCTTCCATATTGCGGAAGAGGTCGAACGACGCACAGCAGGGCGAGAGCAGCACTGTCATTCCCGGCTCTGCCAACTCATAGCATGCATCTATACACTCACGCATGGAGTGTGTGTCGCGCACGGGGAGTCCCAGTGCGTCGAAATTGTCATGGAGTTTGCTGTTGTCGGCTCCGAGATATACCAGTGCAGCACACTTCTCCTTGATAAGGGGGATCAGCGGTGAGTAGTCGTTGCCCTTGTCCTTGCCGCCGACAATGAGCACTGTCTTTGTCTTCATGGCCTCAAGCGCATACCAGCAGGCGTCGACGTTGGTGGCTTTCGAGTCGTTGATATACTGCACACCGCGAACGGTGCACACCTTCTCCAGACGATGTTCCACACCGGGGAAATCGCCAAGGGCCTGCCGTATCGTCTCTTTCTTTATGCCCATGACATTGGCGGCAATACCTGCAGCCAAGGAATTGTATACGTTATGGCGTCCTGTCAGCGACAGCGCCTCCTGTTCCATATTGAACGGCGTGGGTTGCTCCAGTACATACTGTCCCTGCTCTATGTATCCAATCACGCCATTTTTCCTAAGGTCGCTGAATGGATACTTCACAGCCTTTATGTCATATTTCTCAAGTTCGCGCTGTATTATCGGATCGTCAGCCCAGTAAATGAAAGCGTCATCTGGCGTTTGATTTTGGATTATTCGCATCTTGGCATCAACGTAATTCTGCATCTCAAAATTGTAGCGGTCCAAATGGTCGGGCGTTATATTGAGCAGCACAGCAACGTTGGCCCTGAAGTCGTACATATTATCGAGTTGGAAAGAAGAAAGTTCTATCACGTAGTACTCATGTGGCTCTTCTGCTACCTGCAGTGCCAAAGAGCGGCCGATGTTTCCCGCCAGTCCGACGTCATATCCCGCCCGGCGGAAGATGTGATAGATAAGGCTGGTGGTCGTTGTCTTTCCGTTAGAGCCCGTAATGCACACCATTTTCGACGTGGTGTATCTTCCGGCAAACTCTATTTCGCTTATGATAGGCGTTCCCTGCTTTATCAGTTGGGCTACAACGGGTGCCGTATCGGGTATTCCCGGGCTCTTTATCACTTCGTCGGCCTGCAGAATGCGCTCCACGGAATGTCGCCCCTCTTCCCATGATATGTCATGGCTGTCAAGGAGCGCCTTGTAGCGGTCGGCAATTTTCGACATATCGCTGACAAAGACGTCGTAGCCCTGTTTCTTTGCCAACACTGCTGCACCGGCGCCACTCTCTCCTGCTCCCAGTATCACTATCTTGCTCATTTCTCTATTATGACTTTTTCGAGATTTCCGTACTCTGTTCTATCGTATCTTCAGTGTTATTATGGTCAGTGCCGCCAGGATAATGGTTGTTATCCAGAAGCGTATGGTTATCTTCGACTCATGGAACGGACGCCTTGGCCATCCGCGCAGAATGTAGGTGCTTGTTGCGTCAAGTTGTGAGTCAAGTCGGCGGAACGTATCGTGTATCGGGGTGGCGCGGAACACCCTCACACGCATGCCCTTACGCTTTTGCAACTTGAACCATTGCGTCTGTATGATGACACTCAGGCTTTCTATGAAGAATATGCCGCAAAGTATCGGCAGCAGCAACTCCTTGTGGATGATTACGGCGCACACGCCGATGATGCCGCCTATGGTGAGCGAGCCAGTGTCGCCCATGAAGACCTGCGCAGGGTAGGCATTATACCACAGGAAACCTATCATTGCCCCAATGAATGCAGAGAGGAAGACCACAAGTTCTTCGCTGTGCGGTATATACATTATATCGAAATATGCCGCGTACATGATGTGCGACGAAACGTATGTCAGAATGAGTAGCGCAATACCTATTATAGCGGAGTTGCCTGCACACATTCCGTCCATTCCATCGTTGAGATTGGCACCATTCGACACTGCCGTCACGACTATTATGGTCATTATCACAAAGAGCACCCATCCTGCGGCAACCTTGTATTTGCCAAGGAAGCCCATCACCTCCGAATAGTTGAGGTTGTTGTTTTTTATAAACGGGATTGTTGTTTTCAGCGATTTCACCGGTTCCGGATTGTGCTTCACCACCATTTCCTGCGTCTGCTGTGCTACGCTTACGTTCTCCCTTACCACGGCATCCGGACTGAGCCATAGCGTAAGCCCGACGATGAATCCTATCGATACCTGCCCTATTATTTTATATTTTCCCTTCAGTCCCTCTTTGTTATGACGGAAAATTTTGATATAATCGTCAAGAAAGCCAAGGAAGCCAAGCCATACCGTAGTGACAATCATCAGCAGAAGATAGATATTACGCATACGGCCGAGCAGCAACACTGGAACGAGAATTGCCACGATGATGATAATGCCTCCCATTGTGGGCACTCCCTTTTTCTCCACGCCAAACGGGTCGATCGATGCGTCGCGTGCCGTCTCTGAAATGTTGCGCCGCTTCATCCACTTGATGAACTTCTCGCCAAACCACGCTGATATCATCAGTGAAATGATCAGTGCCAGCAGCGAACGGAAGGAGATATATCCCCAGATGCGTGCTCCCGGGATATCGTACTGCTCTAAGAAACGGAAGAGATAGTATAGCATTTCTTATATAACTTTTACTTAGGTGACTTTTATGGCTTATGTTACTGGTATCACTGGTTGAAGATTTCGCGCACCACCTCGCGGTCGTCAAAGTGGTGTTTCACTCCCTTTATCTCCTGATAATCTTCGTGGCCCTTGCCTGCAATGAGTATCACGTCGCCTTTCTGCGCCAGCATTGCTGCTGTGCGTATCGCTTCGCGTCGATCTACGATGGAGAGAACCTTTTTCATTTGTTTCTGGTCAAGCCCTGCGAGCATGTCGCTGATTATATCCTGAGGCTCCTCAAAGCGCGGGTTGTCGGAAGTGATGATAACGCGGTCGCTCTGCCTCACCGCTTCCTGCGCCATGATGGGGCGCTTTCCCTTATCGCGGTTGCCGCCGGCGCCACATACCGTGATGACCTGGCCCTTGCCGTTGAGCACTTCGTGGATGGCGCGCAGCACATTGTCCAGGGCGTCGGGCGTATGGGCATAGTCCACTATTGCCGTGACTCCAGCCTCAGAGCGTATCGGCTCCAGCCTTCCGGCAACGCTCTTCAGTGTGCTCAGCACCACGAGCACGTCTTCTGGCTGCTTGCCAAGCATGATGGCTGCTCCGTAGACTGCAAGGAGGTTGCTGACATTGAACTTTCCGATAAACTGCACGCCGACCTCGCGCCCGTCTACTTCAAGATACATCCCCTCGAAGTGGCACTCGATGATGCGCGCCCTGAAATCGGCCATCTGCTGTACGGAATATGTCTTCACCACAGCGCGCGTGTTCTGCACCATGAAGAGCCCGTTCTTGTCGTCAGCGTTAGTGATGGCGAAAGCATCGCCCGGCAACTGGTCGAAGAAGAGTTTCTTGGCGTCGCGGTAGTTTTCAAAAGTCTTATGATAGTCGAGATGGTCGCGCGTAAGGTTGGTGAAAAGTCCACCGGCAAAGTGCAGTCCGCCAATGCGGTGCTGGGCAATGGCATGGCTGGAGCACTCCATGAATGCATATTCACAGCCAGCCTCAACCATGCGCGCAAGAAGTCTGTTGAGTTCTATGGGGTCGGGCGTGGTATGGCTGGCGGCGATGGCCTCGCCTTCTACATAGTTGCACACTGTAGAAAGCAGCCCGCAACGGTGCCCCATCTTGCGGAACATGCTATATAATAATGTTGCAATGGTTGTCTTGCCATTGGTTCCTGTCACGCCAACAAGTTTAAGACGTTCTGAAGGAGAGCCATAAAAGGCATGGACCATCGGTCCTACAGCCTTTTCGCTGTCTTCCACGACAACGTAGGTCACTCCCTGCTCCATTGCCTCCGGCAACTGCTGGCAAACCACAGCCACGGCGCCCTGCGAGACTGCCTTTTCAATGTACTGGTGACCGTCGGTCTGCGTGCCTTTTATTGCAACGAAGAGATTGCCTTGCTCCACACGGCGCGAGTCGATGTTAACGCCTGTTATCTCTCTGTCGACGCTCCCTTCCACCTTGACGACGGCTGCGTGACGAAGTATTTCTGATAGTATCATTGCTATATACTGTTTTCTTTATTTTCTATTCCAATATGAGGCGACACTCGCTGCCTGCCACGACATCGCTGCCTGCGGCGACGCTCTGCCGCACCACTTTTCCGCGACCTTGCAGCGCTGTGCGCATTCCTCTACTCTCCAGCAGGAACACGGCATCCTTTGCTCCCATTCCTACAACGTCCGGTACCTTTCGGCTTTTCTGTTCCACCTCATTCAGTGCCACCGACGACTCACGCCTGGCGGTCTTTCCCCAAACGGGATTACCCGTTGCGTAGGAGCCATTCCACGAATTCTTGGCGGAGATACCGAGTTCGCGCAGCACATAAGAGGCTTCTGAGAGATTTCCGGGCTTGACGTCGGGGATGGGCACCGATGCCGTGTCGCGCGCGTCGTTGATGCTCAACTTCAGATTGCGCGCCATGACGCCTTCGGCTATCTGATGGAACACCACGCCACTCATGCCGCCGCCCGATGCAGGCAGTCCCGTCTTCTTCAGACACACGATGCACGAATATCGCGGCTTGTCGGCAGGGAAGAAGCCTGCGAAGGAGAGCCAGTACTTCATCACTCCCGTCTTGTAGCCTCCGCCTTCGGCTATCTGTGCCGTGCCGGTCTTGCCAGCCACTTTGAAGGAGCGCGAACCAGCCTTTCGTCCCAGTCCCTGGCTCACCACGTGTTCCAGTATGGTCTGCATCGTTTTCACCGTCTGCAGTTTTGCTATTCTGCGGTCCATGACGCGTTCCGGTGGGAACTCCCGCACCACCTGTCCGTCTTTTACCAGACATTTTACGAAGCGCGGCCTCATCATAATGCCGTCGTTTGCTATTGCATTGTAGAATGTTATCGTTGAAATGGGCGGAATTTGCGTCTCATAGCCTATTGACATCCATGGAAGAGCCGTCTTGCTCCAGTTGCTCCAGTGGCCATACTTGTCTTTTTCGGGCATACGGATTTTAGGACGTGCATAGCCCGGGATGGGAAGTTTAAGGTCGGCGGCAAGGCCAGTGCGGTAGATACCTTCAACGAATTTCTCGGGCTTGCTGCCGTAAGCCTCGTCGATGATGCGGCTGACACCGATATTGGAACTCACCTCAAGGGTTCGCGGCAGCGAGATATTACCGTAGCCACCGCGACGCCAGTTATGGTCTTTCATCTCACGGCCGTGCATGGGCCATACGCCACCGCCCGTGTCCACGCGCCGCGTGGTATCGACCTTTCCGTCGTCGAGGGCCACCATGATAGATGCTGTCTTGAACACGGAGCCAGGCTCACGAAGGTCGGAGACGGCGTTGTTCTTCACCTCGCGATACTCACCGTCGATACAGCGTGTCATATTGACTATCGCCTTGATGTCACCAGTGGCAACTTCCATGAGAATTGCCACGCCAAGGTCGCCCCCGATGAGTTTCAGTTCGTCAATGACGGCACGCTCGGCAAGGTCTTGCATATTGACATCGATAGTAGTCACTATGTCGTAGCCATCAACGGGAAGTTCGATGGGAATACTGAGATACTGATTGAGAACCTTGCGGCGGTTGGTCAGTCCGGGCGTTCCGCGCAACAGCGAATCGTAGGCCAGTTCCAGTCCCTGACGTGCACTGTCCTTCGCGCCGTATGTTGAGCCTATCGTGCGGTCGGCGAGCGTTCCGAAAGGCTTGCGCCGCGCATTGTACTCCTCTTCGTGGAAACCGCTCTTCAGTCGGGAGAGATTGAAGAAAGGCAACTGCTTGACGGCAATGTACGTATTATAATCGATACGATACGGCCAGACAGGCCAGTGGCGCGCGCCAACGGAGCCGTTGCGGTTTACCTTGTTCTTGCCTTCTTCCAGATGGCGGCGGAATTCCGCTGCCGAGCGCTCAGGAAAGATTTCACTAAGTCCTATGCACAGCGAGTCGAGCGTTGCGCGCCAAATGGAGTCTGTCTTCTCGTCGCCCACCTGGAAATCCATGTATATCTTGTATTCCGGAATACTGCTCGCCATTATCTGCCCGTCGCAACTGAGAATGTTGCCACGGTTTGGCTTCACGCTGACAGAGTCGCGCTTCAGTCTATCAGCCACCTCGGTCCAGTACTGCTTCTTGGCCGTCATGATGTAGAAAGCCCTTCCTATCACCACAATGCCTATCAGAGTCAGTACCACCGCCACCATCATGTAGCGCGGCATCACCTTTTCGCTGTTAAACTTGCTCAATTCTCTTTAGTGTATATATATTATTATATGTGTACTGTTGTCGCTCAGATGTCTGCACCCTGTGCCTGCTACTCATCCAACTGTATGATGTACGGCGGCTGGTCGGCCATGTGCAGCAGCGAATCGTTGTTGTGCTTCAGCATGTCGAGCATGCGGCTCTCACGGCACAGGCCGGTCAGCGTGCTCGATGCGGCAAGCGCCTTGTTGCGCGCTCCACGCAGGTCCTGCTCCAACTTGTTGATGGTCTGCATGTCCTGCTGGCACTGGTAGCGATAGGCAACGTAGACCACGCTGAAGGCAACCACCAGCACGAAGAGCCATATCTGCCCACGGATAAATTCGGTGGTCAGCATGTCGCCGCCAAGAATGGTGCGCAGACTGAGTTGGCTCGTAGGACGAGTGTCTTCCTCCTGTGCACTTTCCTTGATCTTCTTGATGCGCTCCTTGATGGTGGCATCAACATCGTGCTCAGCCTCTTCGGACGCCTGCGGCCCGTCGTAGGCTTCAACCTCCGTCATGTCGGCTCCCTCGATGGTCATTTCCACTTCAGGATACTTCTCACTTATATCATTGTCGGGCTTCATAATCGTCTCGTTATCACGTCAATTTTTCCGCAACACGCAGTTTAGCACTTCGCGAGCGTGGATTTTTTTCCATTTCATCGGGCGAGGGAGTCACCACATGGCCTATCATGCGAAACGGCACTGTCACTCTTCCAAAGAAGTCCTGCTCTGCCCTGCCCTCTGCATTTCCTGCCTTCATCACATTCTTTACAATGCGGTCTTCCAGCGAATGATAGGTAAGCACGCTCAGCCGTCCTCCCTTGTCAAGCAGTTGGCACGAAGCGCGAAGCATGTCGCGCAGTGCTTCCATCTCATGGTTCACCTCTATTCGCAGTGCCTGGAAGAGCCGCGCCACCTGTTTTTTCATGGCAGGACGCTGCGCCAGCATCTCAGGCTTCATTCCCACAGCACAGAGCAGTTCGTGGGTGGTGGCAATGGGCTTTTCGGCACGCGCTTTTACTATGCTGCGCGCCACCTGCCGCGCTTCGCGCATCTCCCCATAGAGAAAGAACACATCGGAGAGCCTTTCCTCCGTATATTTGTTCACCACGTCGGCAGCAGTAGAATGTGCCCGCTGGTTCATCCGCATGTCGAGCGGAGCATCGTAGCGAAAGGAGAAACCTCTCTGCTCATCGTCGAAATGATGGCTCGACACTCCAAGATCGGCAATCAGACCGTCGATTTTCTCAACACCGTAGTAGCGCATCCACTGGCCCAGATACCTGAAGTTGCTGCGCACGAAGGTGAAGCGTGGGTCGCTGACGATGTTCCTCTCGGCGTCGGCATCCTGATCGAAACTGTAAAGCCTGCCGTCAGCACCGAGACGGCTGAGGATTTCCCTGCTGTGGCCGCCGCCACCAAACGTGACATCCACATAGACACCGTCGGGACGGACACCGAGTCCGTCGACGCTCTCCTTGAGAAGCACTGGCACGTGGTATACCTCCATTCTGACTCTGTTGACTTACAAGCAAACGCCGTTAAACCTCTCCCTGCATGGCGGCCTCCAGCGCTACGCTGAATTCCTCTGCCTCCATCTGCTGCCTGTCAGCCTGCTCTGTGCTCCATATCTCTATGGTGTCTCCCATCCCGACAAAGCGCACCTCCTGCTCTATGCTTGCCATTCGCTGGTAGCGCCTGGGGATCAGGAAGCGGCCGCTGCCGTCGAGCGTCAGCAGTTCCACGTCTGAGACAAACTGGCGGAAGAGATGCTGCTGCTGTCGGTTCCAGCGGCTAAGCCTGCTCCGCAGCAAGTCCATCTGCTCGTTCCACACCGACTCGGGGTATAGCACCAGACAGGGCTGAAATACATCCTTGCGAAGCACAAGACGCTCCTCGCCGACTGTCTGCAACACTCTGCGGAAGACGGCTGGCAGGAAAACACGACCCTTACTGTCGGTCTTGGCTTCTAAATTTCCTAAAAAACGCATGCGTCGATATTTTCTATCGCGTAAATGATATCAGCGGCAAAATTACACATTTCCCCACACAATCCCCCACTTTTCCCCACTTTTTTTTCAAAAATAATCAAAAAACTTATCCGGCAGTCGTAAAAACGGCTTAATTTTCAGCGAGTTATCGCATAATGATTTCGTGGGGTGAAGCGCGGAAAACCGCGCCTCACGACAGTGGCTTTAAAAGCGTTTAGCACAATCCTGCAACACCTTGAAATCCAATGGCATAACGTATGGTTCCAAAAACGAGGCTTTTTTTGAAAATAAAAACAGTGTTTACGAAAATAAAAACAGCGCTGGCAAAAATTAAAACAGCTGTAATTTTCGTAAAAACAGCAGTTTGTTTTGCAAGAAAAGTTGCACGGAAAAAATCCAACATTATTTAGCATTTTCAGAGGCTGAAAAAAAAGGTTAAAAAATTGGTCACTTGCAAGATTTTGCGTACCTTTGCGCCATTGTTGGTATGGCTCTGACCAGAGAGGACAGGGCAGAAGAGAGAGAAAAAATGCAGACAGTCAGCGAAAAGACCATCGACATAGACCGCATACTGCGCAGCAAGATGGGCGGCAAGGCTCGTTGGGTGCCACGCCCGTTGGTGAACTGGCTGCGCCGCATAGCCCATCAGGACATGGTCAACGAATTTCTGTGGGAGAACCGCGACAAAGTGGGAACAGAGTGGCTGGAAGCCTGCGTGGACTATCTGAAAATGACACTGCATGTGGATGGCATGGAAAACCTGCCTCCGAAGGACGACGGAAAACTATACACCATCGTGTCCAACCATCCGCTGGGTGGCATAGACGGCGTTGCGCTTGGCGCAATCATTGGTCGCCACTTCGATTCAAAGTTCAGATATCTGGTAAATGACATCCTGCTGAACCTGCCTGGCCTTGCACCTCTCTGTATACCTATAAACAAGACGGGAAAACAGAGCCGCTCATTCCCACAAATGGTAAGAGACGGCTTTGAAAGCGACAACCACATGATGATGTTCCCGGCAGGCATATGCTCGCGCAGGCAGAAAGACGGCGAAATACGCGATAACGCGTGGACAAAGACCTTTGTGCAGAAAAGCGTGGAATATCAGCGCGACGTAATTCCCATCCACTTCAGCGGAAAGAACTCCAATTTTTTCTACCGCCTTGCCGCCTTCTCCGACCGCTTCCTGAACTTCAACCTCGCCATGCTTTTCCTCGTAGACGAAATGTATAAGAACGTAGGAAATACCTTCGACGTGAAAATAGGAAAGCCAATACCCTGGCAGACATTCAATAAGAAAAAGTCTGCGGTGGAATGGGCAAAATTCGTACAAGACAAAGTTTATTCTCTATAACAATTACCAACATCAAAGCAAACCACCAATAAATGGAAATGCCTATCGTACCTCCAGTTGCCAAGGACGTGCTGAAAAAAGAACTCACGCCCGACCTGCAGTTGCGCATGACCAACAAGAGCAACAACGAGATATATATCATCACGGCAAACGACGCACCCAACGTGATGAGAGAAATCGGACGCCTGCGCGAGATTGCATTCCGCGAGGCCGGCGGCGGCACGGGAAAAGAGGTTGACATCGACGAATTCGACACTGGCGAAAACTGCTACAAGCAACTCATCGTGTGGAACCCCGAAGCCGAGGAGATAATAGGCGGATACCGATACTTGCTCGGCACCGACTGGAGATACAACTCCGACGGACAACCGATACTGGCCACAAGCCACATGTTCCACTTCTCGGAAAAATTCCTGCGCGACTATGCGCCACAGACCGTTGAGTTGGGACGCTCCTTCGTTTCGCTGCCATACCAGAGTTCACGCATGGGAGCAAAAAGCCTCTTCGCCCTGGACAACCTGTGGGACGGACTGGGAGCACTGACAGTGGTTAGACCTAACGTGCGCTACTATTTCGGAAAAATGACAATGTATCCCAGTTACATCCGAAAAGGGCGCGACATGATACTCTACTTCCTGAAAAAACACTTCGACGACAAGGAAAACCTCATCATACCGGTGAAACCCCTGAAAATAGAGACCGACGAGGCAGAACTGGAGAAACTCTTCTCGGGAAAGGATTTCAAGGAAGACTACCGCATTCTGAACGGCGAGATACGCCGCATGGGATACAACATCCCGCCACTGGTGAATGCCTACATGGGCCTCTCGCCGACGATGAAACTGTTTGGCACAGCCATCAACTACGGGTTCGGCGACGTGGAAGAGACCGGCATCCTCATTGCAGTCGACGAGATACTGGAAGAGAAGCGCAAGCGACACATCGACTCTTTCATTCGCGAGCACCACGACGAACTGGAAATCACCAGCGGTGCCAACCAACTGATATACCGCTGTAAGCAACAAGAAAAGACAAAACAAGAAGAAACAAAATAAGAAAAACATATTTAACACAATGGCAGAAGATACTACAAAAGAAAACAACTATTCTGCGAGTAACATTCAGGTACTCGAAGGACTGGAGGCCGTGCGCAAACGTCCCGCAATGTATATCGGCGACATTAGCGAAAAGGGACTCCATCATCTGGTAAACGAGACAGTAGACAACTCTATCGACGAGGCAATGGCTGGCTATTGCACTCATATCGAAGTGACCATCAACGAGGATAACTCCATCACCGTGCAAGACAACGGCCGCGGTATCCCTGTCGACGAGCATGAGAAAATGCACAAGTCGGCCCTCGAGGTCGTCATGACAGTGCTGCACGCAGGCGGAAAGTTCGACAAAGGCTCATACAAGGTCAGCGGCGGTCTGCACGGCGTGGGCGTATCGTGTGTGAACGCCCTGTCTACACACATGCTGTCGCAGGTGTTCCGCAACGGACATATCTACCAGCAGGAATACGAAAAGGGAAAGCCTCTCTACGACGTAAAAATCGTTGGCGACACCGACAAGACAGGTACGCGCCAGCAGTTCTGGCCAGACGGCTCGATCTTTACGACCACTGAATATAAATACGACATCATTGCCAAGCGCATGCGCGAACTGGCCTATCTCAACGCAGGTATCACCATCACCCTGCGCGACACGCGCCCCGACGAAGAGGGCAAACTGCGCGAGGAAGTGTTCCATGCCAAGGACGGACTGAAAGAATTCGTGCGCTACGTGGACCGTCACCGTCAGCACCTGTTCGACGACGTCATCTATCTCAAGACGGAGAAACAGGGAATACCCATTGAGGTTGCCGTGATGTACAATACCGACTATACGGAGAACATCCACTCCTACGTAAACAACATCAATACTATCGAAGGCGGTACTCATCTCATCGGCTTCCGCATGGCTCTCACGCGTACGCTCAAGAAATATGCCGACCAGGACCCTGCCATTTCCAAACAGATTGAAAAGGCAAAGATAGAGATTGCCGGCGAGGACTTCCGCGAGGGTTTGACCGCCGTGATAAGCATCAAGGTGGCAGAACCGCAGTTTGAAGGACAGACAAAAACAAAACTGGGCAACTCGGAAGTAACAGGAGCAGTGCAGCAAGCCTTGGGCGAAGCGCTGACAAACTATCTGGAGGAGCATCCGAAGGAGGCAAAACTCATCTGCGAGAAGGTGGTGCTTGCCGCAACAGCGCGCATCGCCGCCAGAAAGGCACGCGAGAGTGTGCAACGCAAGAATCCAATGACTGGAGGCGGCCTGCCCGGAAAACTGGCAGACTGTTCAAACAAGGATCCAAAGGAATGTGAAATATTCCTCGTCGAGGGAGATTCGGCAGGTGGCTCTGCAAAACAGGGACGCGACCGCCACTTCCAGGCAATACTGCCTCTGCGAGGCAAAATCCTCAACGTGGAGAAAGTGCAATGGCACCGCGTGTTCGAGGCAGAGTCGGTAATGAATATCATACAGAGCATCGGCGTTCGCTTCGGCGTGGAAGGCGAGGGCGACCGCGAAGCCAACATCGACAAGTTGCGCTACGACAAGATTATCATAATGACCGATGCCGACGTCGACGGTTCTCACATCGACACGCTCATTATGACGCTTTTCTATCGCTTCATGCCACAAGTGATACAGGGCGGCCACCTCTATATTGCCACTCCGCCGCTCTATAAGTGCACGTATAAAAAAGTGTCGGAATACTGCTACACCGAGCAGCAGCGACAGCAGTTCATCGACAAGTACGTGGCCGGCGACGAGAACGCCACCGCTCTCCACACACAGCGCTACAAAGGTCTTGGAGAAATGAATCCCGAACAGTTGTGGGAAACTACAATGAACCCGGAGAACCGTCTGCTGAAACAGGTGACAATAGAAAATGCCGCCGAGGCCGACGAAATCTTCTCCATGCTCATGGGCGACGACGTGGAGCCACGCCGCGAGTTCATCGAGAGAAACGCCACCTATGCAAACATTGACGCATAAACTCTAAATACCCTTCGCTTATGAGAAAAATTGTGGGACTTATATTACTCGCCCTTGCCACGACATCGCTCAAGGCACAGACGGCAACGGAGTGGACTTTGGTGATAACTGGCGAGGCAACCAAGGTGGCCATCAAGGACATAGCATTCCTGCTGGCCGACGACTACGCACCGGCGTTCAATATCGTGTGCAACAACGGCACGGTAATTCCTGCCGTGGAGAGTGCCGAGATAAGACAGGGCAATCCCTCGGCCATTGTCACAGCAAGGCAATCGGCCAATCCTGCAATTAGATTCAGCGGAAACTGGCTGACCGTGAGCGGCATAGCCGACGGCACACAGGCCGCTATTCTCGATGCCACAGGACGACAGAGGGCAAACGCCACGGCATGCGGCACGCAGGCCATGCTGCCCCTGGGCAATCTTGCAGCAGGCATCTACATCCTGCAAGTGGGCAAGACAACAGTGAAATTCATCAAACGGTAAACGACAAACCACTATGACAAGCAGAACAGTATTACTCACAGCAGCCCTGCTGCCTTGCCTGACCACCTCGGCACAGTTTGTCGTGAAGGATGCACAGGGACAGCAACTGACAACCGTTTCAAGTCAGCAGGCAACATTCACCAAGGACTCGCAAGGCCAGTGGACCATCGGCGGACAGCCCGTAGCAGAAGGCATGACGCTGACCATGACGCCCATGGCAGAGAGGCTTCTCAACTATCAGGCTCCCACCCACGACGACTACTATCTCAGCGTGGCCGGATGGGACAAACGAAGCCAGTGGAACCTTGCCAACGTGCACGATCCGACGGTTATGCGCGCCGACGACGGCTACTACTACATGTACCAGACCGATGCATCTTATGGCAACGCGCACGACGGGCACGGACACTTCCACGCACGACGCTCGCAGAACCTTGTCGACTGGGAATACCTTGGCAGCACGATGCAGACGGCACCCACCTGGGTGGCAGACACTGTTAACGCCATACGCAGCCGCATGGGGCTGGAGCCGATAACGCAACTGCAACTGGGATATTGGGCGCCATGCGCACGAAAAGTGAAGACAGGACTCTACAGAATGTATTACTGCATCGTAGTAGATAACCTGATAAAGACTGGCGAGGCCAACAATGCCGACAACTTCGACGGCTCGTGGTCGGAACGTGCGCTGATAGGTGTCATGGAGACCAGCGACCCAGCCAGCAATCAGTGGACAGACAAGGGATATGTCGTCTGTTCCTCCACCGACAAGACAGCCAACGGCTGGAGCCGCTCGTCGTACACCAACGACTGGAATGCCTACTTCAAATTCAATGCCATCGACCCAACTTACATAATAACTCCCGACAACGAGCATTGGCTGATCTACGGCTCATGGCACTCCGGTTTTGCTGCATTGCAACTCAACGGCGAAACAGGAAAACCGCTCAACCCGTTGGGTGAGCCATGGGGAGGCAACAGCAACTACGGCAAACTGGTGTACACCCGCGACCGCAACAGCCGCTGGCAGGGAGCCGAAGCACCCGAGGTGGTATACCGCAACGGCTGGTACTATCTCTTCATGGCCTACGACGGACTGGATGTACCTTATAATACGCGTGTGGTGCGCGCGCGCAATGTCGACGGCCCCTACTACGGCATCGACGGCACTAATGTCACTGCCGATGGCGGCACGGCATACCCCATAATGACCCATCCCTATCGCTTCAACGACAGTTACGGATGGGTGGGCATCAGCCACTGCGCCGTGTTCAGCGACGGGCAGGACCACTGGTACTATGCCTCGCAGGGACGCTTTCCTGCCAATGCCTACAACAATGTCTACAGCAATGCCATAATGCTGGGACATATCCGCCGCATCGTCTGGACCGACGACGACTGGCCTATAGTATTGCCGGAGCGCTACGGCGCAGTGCCACAGGCCACCATAGGCGAGGAGGAACTGCTGGGCGACTGGGAGAACATCCCGTTGCAATATTCCTATGCCGAGCAGAACATATCACAACCCGTGCGACTCATGGCCGACCACACCATACAAAGTACAGCATGGTCTAAGGAACAGACGTGGAACTTCGACGCGTCGGCCAACACGCTGACCATCGGCGACGATAAACTGCTGCTGCAGCGCGAAACCGACTGGGAGGCATCGCCGCGACGCGCCACGCTGACATACGCTGGCCTGCGCAACTACAAATCGGCTTACGCCCAGGCCACGCTGTGGGGCAAGAAAGGTGCCGACGTTGCAGACATGACAACAATGATATGCGGCGCCACCGACAACACAGCACCGTTCTGGACGGCCTTCTCACCATATCGCTATCTGAGCAGCGGCAACGGCGAAATGACATTCCACTTCACCAACTACAGCGACCAGGGCGAAAACTGGAATAACTGGCTGCTCATAGTGACCAACGGCGAGGAGCGCGCCACTGCCAACTACAAGGAATACGCCGTACTGCGTGCCGACAACTTCGGCTGGGGCGACTATGCCACCGAAGCGCAGCGACAGAGCGGCATGACCAGCGACTACAACTGGGATACCTTCCGCAGCGACATGGACGGCAGCGACGTAGTGCTCTCCGTGAGTTTCAGCGGCACCACAATGACAATGCAGGCGGTTATCACCACTACCGACAACAAGGTTTACCACTACAACTACACCGTGAGCGGTGTTCCACAAGGTCCCAAGGGTGCTTTCCTCACAATGGAGAAAGCCCACCTTGTGATGCACCTATAAATTAAACCTGCTGATACACAAGAAAAGAGAGTTAATACAAAACGAAAGTGTCTTGATACTAACAGAAAAGAGGGTTAATACAAAACGAAAGTGTCTTGATACTAACAGAAAAGAGAGAAGTACGAACTTCTCTCTTTTGTCTTGTGTTCCCTCACGCTGCGGAGGGAACACTGTTGGTTTTATTTTTTCCTTTACTTGTACCACTCATCGTAGCCATCCTCGCCAGCAGCAAAGTTGGCAAACTTAGGATAAGCCTTGGTGATACGCTGCCACTCAGCAGGCCACTGCCAATCGCCAGGAACTACAATGCCATGAGGATCCTTATCGCGGCTCACGTGGATATCGCCTTCGGGAGACTTAATCCAGAAGTCGGCGGTAGCAAACGTGAAGTTGGCTGGCTTGTTGATAGTCGTGGTGACAGTAGCCTTTGTTTCAAACTTCTCGCTGCCTGAACCGGTGTTGATAAACTTAGTGGGAGTGCCACCCATAGCAGCATGTACCTCACCTCCGAAGAGCATTGTTGCTCCGAAATAGACATACAGATTGTAACTTGCACCAGTACACATCAGCGTAACGTCAAGTTGGTCGGAGTTGTTGGCGTTTTCCTTAACCTGCAGCACCACGTCGTTCATGTCGTAGTCGCCCATGAAAGAGTCTTCAAAGGCAAAACTCCAGATCTGTGGCTCTTCCTCCTTGTTGATAATCTTTCCAGTATATCCGGGAGTACATCCGCTCTCGCCTTCCTTGAAGTCGCCGTCGGCAGGAATGACGATGTCAGCGCCACCGCTCTGTACAAACTCCACGTCGCCGCCGTTGACATTGACAAACTCGCTTTCAAAGGTGCGCTGTCCTGCCTTGCCGTCGACAGCATTGTCCTGAACAGCCACGTCGAGATACAGATTTCCGTTGAAATAGCCGTCGCCGGTAGCCTCGTCCCAGTTGAGATATGTCACCTGACCAATCTCAACCACGGCAGCACCTTCTGAAGGACCAGTCCATGTAGCACCGTTCCACAGAGTGCCAGCCTTGACATAGGCACCATTGTCGAGCGTAACGCCGGCATGGTTCTCGTCGCCGCTGCCTGTTCCGTCCTCACTGCCGAAAGGCATCAGTTGTCCCTTCACATAGAGATAAGAACCCTGAGCCATTTCCACGATGCGGAAACGGGCATCTGTCTCACAGTAGAACTGGCAGTTGTTATACAAACGGGTATTTGAAGAAGAACTCTGGTGTGTCTTTATTATTCCGTGGTTGTAATAGGCACTGTTTCCTGCGCCGCCCTGAAGGTCATTAGCCGTGAGAGTTCCGTAGTTGAACATATCGCCGCCGTTGTTGTTGAACGTACCACTGATTTCAATCGTTCCACCGTTGTACCCATAGCGCTCGCCGGTACCGTTGGCGAAGAGGACATTACCGTCGCCGGTAATCTTTCCACCAGGCATCACGACAAGACGGCCCTCGTTGACGCACTGAAGAGTAGCGTTGTTGGAAAGATTGAGCGTACCGCCTTCGGCAATGATAATGGTGCCAAGGCTACCAACACGCTGGTCTTCGGTGAGGTTCCAAGTGCCGGTGACAACCACTGTGCGCTGATTGCCGTTCTCAACACCGTCGGTAAGTCCCTCTGTTGCCACAACAGGAATCTGGCCTGACCACGAACCGGTAATTTTGAAGTTGCGCACGAAAGTCTCGTCGGCTGTGTATGTCAGCCAAGTGGGGTGATGAGCCAGTGCATAGGCTATCTGCTCGTCCCAAGGCAGAGAGAAGAAATACGTACGCTCTGCTACCAGTTCGGCATTGTCCCAATCAATATTGTTAGGACCGCCCTCACCATAGTTAATAGCGTACGTAGTATTGTCGTAGTTGTCGTTGATATTCTCACTATTCGGTTCCTTCGACTTTTCCAGTTGCTCGTTTATCTGTGCAGCGGTGTAGGGGACGCCGGCAGTGGCTACAGTAATGGTGCGGCGCTGACCGGCAGCACGTGTACCGCTACCGAAAGCGGCAGAGATAACGCCATTTTCAACCTTAGCCTGCTTGTAGGAAGTATAGCCCTTGCTGTCGGTAATACCAACGAAGAGGTATTGTGCACCTTGCGGATAGGTTATCTTCTCATTGAAGGTGGCACCGTTTTCCACTTCTCCCTTTGCAAGCACAATGCCTTTCTCGCTTGTGATGGGGTTGTTTGAATACACTGTCACGGTGTAGGTCTCGCCGTAGTTCTTGTTGACAGTGATGTTTGTTGTGGCCAGTTTAGCCATGTTCCAGTTGGTGCGCTTGATGCTCACGCCGAGTGCATTCTCTGCATTGCGCGTGTAATCGTCCTGTGTCAAGGAGTTGTCGCTCTCGCTTACGCAGCCTGCAGTAACAGCAACAAGAACCAAGGCAGCCAATCCGTTAAGATACTTCTTAATCATTGTGTTATGTTTTAATTTGGTGATACTTCGCGGCAAAAATAAAAAAAATAATACAACAGCCACAATTATTCACAATAATTAACACACGCGTGCGCGATAGGTTTACATCAGCAACAATGCACAGATGGGTGACAATCTTATTGGGAATGTCTTCCAGCAACTTCTTGCTATCTTTCTGCCCAAACACCTCATGGTCATCATCCACACCGATGTAGATGCTGCCACCACTGGCTCTTCCTCTGGTATCTCATTAAACTTGATGGGGTACTGCCCCCGACCACAGATGGCTGTCATATAGCGGTTCATGGCGTATCCCTCACTGACCTGTTCTGCAAGTTTGCCGCCCGATACGTGTACCCAACTGCGCTCCCAGAACTGTTGCCACCAAGCCACATGGGCATTCCATGCGTCACGCTGTCGTGCATCATTACCAGTTGTATCGTTCTGTCTGGCTAACTGCTGGATGTCTTTGTGCCATTCTTCGGTTGATGTTGTCTGTTCCGTCAGCATAGTAATATTCGCATATTGCTGCAAAGCTGACGGTTCAGACGAAACTAAAACAACGTTATCCTTACTAACAAACCCGTCACCTGAAACTATGGCACCGAAACAGCGGTGCCAGATGGGGTCATGATACTTATTGATAAGTTCTCCCAGATGCTCGCGCTCAAGCACCGTTGGATACATGGAGTGTTTGTTGAAATGACATGAAGCGATAGAATTTGCTGTTGCAGGTAATATGGTGTCTGCGAGAAAGTCGATACCATTTGGGTTGCTGCGCCACTCCCAGTAGTTAAACATGCTCTGGTTCAGTTGCTCCTGCGTCATATGATAGTCTACCGTGCGCCAAGGTTCATTACGTATGGACACTGTAGATGGCTTTACAGTACCAGCAGAAATGTGTACTACAGGGCTATTGGCATCAACCCATATGCAGAGCGTGCCTTTTGGGGATTTTACTTCCATCCGTGCATCGCTGATGGTTAGTCGCTGCGTCACTTTCTCACCGACAAAAGGATTAGGACTCAGACTGATGCGAAATTGGGCAACCTTGTATAATAATATATTTTCACTCCAGGAGTCGGACTTGCCAATAAGCATTACCACGTCTCCATTTTGTTCTGTCCAGACATTTGCACTGATGTCTCCATTGCCCAGCGGCATGCTGCTGTTTTCGTCGGTGCTTAGCCCGTTCCATGTTACATCGAACGATGGAACGGGCCTTGCAACAACGCTTATGAAAAGTATTAATAATGTTATCAGAAAAAGGCGTCGTTTCATGTTGTTTTCTTATCTTGTTGGAATGCTTTCTGTCATTTTTATTTCGCCGTTGAGCATCTTGCGTGCCATGCCCGTCAACCATAGGTAGTAATCGGTAGGCTTATCGTCGTCGATGCCCTGAAAACGGATGTCGAGCACGCTCTGCTGGTCACACCAGACGACCCCGTTCTGTCCTGAGCGGTCGCTTG
>CALFIY010000002.1 GCA_937877595.1 uncultured Prevotella sp. | reverse complement strand
TACAGCTGTTTTTAAAAAAATTACTGCTGCTTTTAAAAAAATTACTGCTGCTTTTTAAAAAATTACAGCTGCTTTTAAAAAAATTCTAACTGCTTTTAAAATACCTGCTTTTTGGATTGCCAGGAATTGGTCAGTTGTCAGTATTATGTTTCTTGCCAAACTCCGGGTCGATGCGCAGCATGGCAGTCACTACATACGTCAGCAGGCAGGAGGCAACGACGATGACGAAGAAGACGGGATAGCCTACGGCTTCCTGCAAGGCTCCGGCAAATAGTCCGGGAAGCATCATTGAAAGTGCCATGAAGGCTGTACATAGCGCGTAGTGGCTTGTCTTGTGCTCTCCTTGGCTGTAGTAGATAAGATAAAGCATATAGGCCGAGAAACCGAAGCCGTAGCCAAATTGTTCAAGGAACACGCAGATGCTGACAAGCGACAGACTGGACGGAAGAGCGTAAGAGAGATATACATAGACCAGGTCAGGAAGCGTGATGGCAATTACCATGGGCCACAGCCAGCGCTTGAGTCCGTCGCGACTGGCACAAACTCCGCCGAGAATGCCGCCAAGAGTGAGGCCGATAACACCCAGAGTGCCCTGAACAAGACCATACTCGCCATCGCTCAGTCCGAGACCGCCGTTGTGAGGAGCATCGACGAGGAAAAGGGCTGCCACCTTTGACAGCAGTCCCTCGGGCATGCGATAAAAGAGCATGAAGCACAGTCCTGCCCACACCTGCGGTTTCTGAAAGAATGTTTTCAGGGTTTCAAGAAAGCCCTGGAGAAAGGAAGAAAGTGTTTCACAGTTTACTCGACCCTCTTCCCTTTCCTTCGTAGGCAGTACCCAACTATGGTAGAGCCACAGGGCAACAAAGAGTCCTGCAACAAGATAAAAGACGAGGCTCCACGAATAGCGAATGCTGCGCGTGAGCACCTGCAGGGCTCCGGCCAGTCCCACCAGCAGGCCTGCGGAGAAGATGGTGGCTATACGATAGAAAGTGGAACGTATGCCCACGAAGAAGGCCTGCTCGTGGTCGGACAGTGCAAGCATGTAGAATCCGTCGGCAGCAATATCGTGGGTGGCGCTGAAGAATGCCATAAGCCAGAAAAAGCATAGCGTTCCCTCAAGCCACAACGGTCCGGGTATGGTAAACGCAATGCCGGAGAGCGAGGCTCCGATAAGCAACTGCATCGTGACAACCCACCAGCGCTTGGTGAGTATCATATCGACAAACGGGCTCCACAGCGGTTTTATCACCCACGGGAGATAGAGCCATGACGTGTAGAGCGTGATGTCGGCATTAGACAGGCCAAGCCGCTTGTAGAGTATCAGCGATATAGTCATTACGGCAACGTAGGGCACGCCTTCTGCAAAATATAGCGTAGGTACCCACGACCAGGGAGAAGATTTGTATTTCATAATTTATAATTCACAATTCACAAAAACTCGTTTTAATATAGTCTCCTGATTTCTGCACCACGATAGTAGTGGAGCAGTATTTCGTCATACTTAAAGCCCTTTTGTCCCATCACTGCTGCACCTATCTGGCACAGTCCTACGCCATGGCCCCAGCCACGGCCGTGAAGCACAAAGCCGTCGGCGGTCTTCTCTACGTCGAAGGCCGAACTGTAAAGATGTGACTTGCTGAGAGCACGCCGTATCTCCAACTCCTTGCCGATAATGAAGGTTTTGTTTGTGCCTACTATTTGCAGACGCCAGATGCGGCCGCTCTTGCCGCGCTCCAGAGGAATAAGGCCTGTTATCGTGCCGAAATCGCCACCCAGTTTGTCGTTTACGATGCGCGACAGTTCCTCACTTGTATAACGAACGGTCCAGCGATAGAAGTCGCTCGTTTCCTGGTCGTAGTCGTTGAGCACTTGGGAAAGAATGGCCTTGTCAGTGGTGTTGCAGTATGGATCGCGCACAGAGACAAGATAGGGTTTGGGAATATTCTCCCAGCAATACTGGAATTCCTCCGTCTGTCCGCCACAGCACTTGGAGAAACGGGCATCGCATATCTCATAGTCAGGATTGAGTGATGGGGAGTTAGAGGTGAGAGGATAAGAAAGTATTTGGCCGCGAGTGGCTTTCAATGCCTGCTCCACAGCACGGCTCGTCTGCTTGGTAATGCCCTGATAACGCTGACAATGGTCGTCAGCACACACGTCGAAGATGGTGTGGTCTTCGCGGTCGTACCAGCGGAGCAACTCGTTATCCTTCTTAATGTAAGAGAAAAAGCCGTCGCGGTGCTCAGCATTGTGCTCACGGCGCCTGATTTGGGCCAAAAGCCACGAGCGTGAAATCACGGCATGAGCCTTCAGTAATTCCAAGCCTGCCGTGGCACGCATCTCACTGGAGATGACCGAGGCAAGATACTGCTCTACAGGCAGACGGTTGATGGCCGTCAACTTGTCGGCTTCCACGACAAGGCGAAGGGTGCCGAGGAAAGTCTGCGACTCTTTGCGCTCCCAGTGGAAGTTGACACCTATCGTCACGTCGTGCAGCGAGAAAGAGCCGCGTGCCGACTGAGGCGTAAATGTAAGTTCGCGATACTGTACGCCGCGCCAGAGAATTCCTCCCTCAGAGAACTCCACCTCCTGACTGCCTTCTATGGTTTCGCCTTTGGCTGTATATTTTGAATTAAGTGAGAATCTGATGTGCTGACCGCTCACGATGCCGACATCTACCTGTGGCTGGTGGGTGCTAACGCCGGCTGGCTGCTCTGTAGCAGTGGTCTGACTAAGCAGGTCGGAAACTTTCTTGACGTCATCAGCAGACAAGGAAACCTCACGGAATACGGACTGAGCGACGTCTGCCGTGAGACGGCGGAAATCTGTCTCGCGTGGCGTAATGATAAGTCCGCCCATGTCTACAGCACCCGGACTAATCATCAGACTATCATCTCCTTCAGCATAATAGCACTGAGGACGATGCTTGGCTCGTGGCAGCACAACGGTATTTGTCGTGTCGCCCTGACGCCATGCTATGATGTTCATCATAGGCTCGCCAGCCTTTTCGCCCATTGGCAGCGCATCGTAGAGAAGTCGGAACAGAAGTTCAAAATTTTCTGCTACATGAGTCTTAATAAGGAATGCAGCCGAAACATAATCGTCAAGGCGGAATATTCCATCATCGTCGCTAAGTTTAACGACTGGACTGACATCGCGACTTAGCAATGCCCAACTCTGCTGCAGTGGCAGAAGACCTGTGGTGACGGCCTGCAGATGTGCATGGTCTGGAGCAGAAGCCCCGCTTCGCGGCCCATTATATAATAAGGTGTAGCCAGGCAACTTGTCAAGCAAGGGGTAAAAGTCTGTATACATGTCGCTGATACGCTGACACTGATGATGCAGAGTAGGCAGCGTATAATGTTCCGGAAGTATGGGATACGGATTGACAAGTAGTTCGTATCGCTCAAGCAGTGTGCGATGCATCTGAAGCGACGGCCGATTGGCACTGCACAGAAAGCAAGGTCTTTCGGCAATGGAGTTGGCATCAATCTTGGCTCCAGTGGAGCGTATGCGCGACGGGTTCCACTGTACGCGAATTGCAATGTTGTCGGTAGGCAATTCGCGTGTCTCTACCCTCTGTGTCAAATCCTGATAGCGCTGACGCACTTCATCCCATATCTGTAACTGACGCCGGAAGAAACGCCGTATGCCGTCGCCGTCATGCTGTACACCCTGGTCTATATGCTGTCTGGCACGGAGTTCCTGTGTGCGCAGGCTATCCTTGTAACTGTTGTTTGCATTTATCTTGTCTAAAGATAGTACGGCATCGCTGTTTCCGCCCCATCTGCGACAAAGATAGAGTTCGTCGTAAATGCGCCCTATACGATACTGGCGTGAAAAGGCAAGTCCCAAAGCGTAATCCTCGCCGTATGATGTGTTAGGAAATCCTATCTCGCGCAGCAGAGGTGTAAAAAAAGCGCGCGGAGCGCCTAAACCATTGATACGAAGAGCATTGTTTGGCCCGTTGTCGTCAGTCCATTCGCGATGGTCTATCATGCCAGGGGGGAGAGTTTGCAGATTAAAGTCGCACATGCGATAACTGCCTATCACCATTGCCGCATGCTGGCTGTAGAAAGCGTCGACAATGGTCTGAAGTGTCTTTGTAGAAGAATAAAGGTCGTCGCTATCCAACTGTACGGCAAAACGGCCGCAGCGTGAATCGTAAATGGCTTCATTCCAGCAGCCGCCAATGCCAAGGTCGTCGCGTTCGGGTGTCAGGACTATCAGATCGCGTCCTTGCGTCGATTTAAAATTATGGCTTATGTCGGTCAGAATAGATGTGGTGCCGTCTGTGGAATGATTGTCCACCACTATGACATTATACTTGAACGACGTCTCCTGTGACAAGGCGCTTTCTACGGCATCGCGTATCGTATTCTCACGATTGAAGACTGGTATCACTACTGATGCTTCAACGTCAAACTCCTGCTCGTCAAAATCGACATCGATGAGTTGCGTCGTATCAACCATGGCACCAATCTGTCGAAGGTGGGCGGTGCAGGCTTGCTCCATCTCTATCTGTACATCACGGTTCCTGGGATTTACATAGTCAAACTGTTTCTCGCCAGAGGCTCTGAGGTCGGACTCATGTTCTGTGTACAACATCTCCTTGACGTGTAGCAGCAGGCCTTCTCTGCTCAGAAACAGTCGCAAATCGTACAAGCCAGCCCAAAGATAGTCGCGCTCTCGGTCGGTAGTTGCATACTTATGCAATGCTGCAGTGCGAACTAACCACACAGAGCCAAAGTCGAAATCATCACGAAGTGCCCCTTCCTGATAGTCTATCACTGGGTGAGGCGTTCTTCTGCCCTCCTCTATCTGCCATCTGTCGGAATATATCATTGCAGCGCCACTGTCATCGGCAACATGCAACATGCGCTCTATGGCAGTACTCCCCAACTTAACAGGAGTGGTTTTCAAGAAAAGAAGAACATATTCTGACTCTGCACGCTCTGCAATAGACATCACAGTTTCGCTGCTCGTAAGTTTATCCAAATTCAACAGGCTGCATCCTTGGGGAACATCTACAGGTGTGTCACTGTTCATCATCAACCAGATACGCCCAACGGCTACTTCCTGCTGCAACTGATTAACTAAAACTGCAATTTCATCTGTCTGCTGGCATGCCAGGAAGCAATCTATTCTGTTTTTCATTCCAATGAGTAATATTGCTTTTTTCTAAAGTTGCAAAATTACATTTTTGATTTTACCTGACAAAAAAATTATGCAGATTTTGGTGACTAAGAAATAATGTTCTAATTTTGTAGCCCAAAATAAAAATGTATGAAATCTCTACTGGGACTGACTCTCGACGAACTGAAGAATTGTGTGACAGAGTTGGGGATGCCTGCGTTTACAGCAAAACAGATTGCAGATTGGCTGTACGTCAAGCGCGTAAAAAGCATTGACGACATGACTAATCTTTCGCTGCGTAACCGCAAACTGCTCAGCGATGAATATGAAGTCGGAATCAGTACGCCAATAGCCCACCAACGCTCGAAAGACGGCACCATAAAGTATTTGTTTCCTGTAAGATGCTGCGACGGGAAGGAAATAGAGCGCCACATTGAGACAGTATTCATTCCCGATGGAGACAGAGCCACATTGTGCGTGTCATGTCAGGTCGGATGCAAGATGAATTGCCTGTTTTGCCAGACAGGAAAACAAGGCTGGCATGGCAATCTCACCGCAGCAGACATCTTAAATCAAATCTATTCCGTACCTGATGCTGAGGCACTGACAAATATAGTGTTCATGGGACAAGGAGAGCCTGCCGACAACGCAGATGCCGTTCTTAAAGCCATAGACATACTGACAGCAGAATGGGGATTTCAATGGAGCCCGCGTCGCATCACCATAAGTTCTGTCGGAATACGCGGAAAACTTCGTCGACTGCTTGACGAAAGCGGCTGCCACATTGCCATTTCACTTCACTCCCCACTGCATGAACAGCGCCAGCAACTCATGCCAGCAGAGCAAGCCATGCCGATAAGCGAAACCGTAGAACTCTTACGGCAGTACGACTTCTCACATCAGCGGCGGTGTTCTTTTGAATACATTTGCTTTGGTGGACTTAATGATAGTCCACTTTACGCCAGAGAAATAGCAAAACTGTTAAGCGGACTTGACTGCAGGGTAAACCTGATACGCTTCCATAAGATTCCGAACATTGATTTGCCATCAACTCAGGAAGCACACATGGAACAAATGCGCGACTATCTCACTCATCATGGGATATTCACCACTATACGAGCCAGCCGTGGTGAAGACATTCTGGCTGCATGCGGAATGCTTTCCACCGCCCAAAACAGATAATAAAACCGCAAAATCATAAGTAAAAATGAACGAACAACTTATACGTGTAGCCATTACACATGGTGACACGAACGGCATAGGATACGAAGTAATTCTTAAGACATTTGCCGACCCTGCCATTCTTGAATTGTGTACACCTATTATATATGGTTCACCAAAGGTGGCAGCATATCATCGCAAAACACTCGGCCTTGAGACAAACTTCACGATTATAAATAAAGCAGAAGAGGCCCATGAAGGAAAACTCAACGTGTTGACATGCTTCGATGATGAAGTGAAAATAGAACTTGGACAGCCGTCTGCTGAGGCAGGACAGGCTGCTCTTAAAGCACTTGACAGGGCTATGACCGACTATCGCAAAGACCTGTTTGATGTGTTGGTTACTGCTCCTATTAACAAGTCAACCATACAAGGTGACGGCTTCCATTTCCCCGGCCATACTGAATATGTAGAGACAAGCGTAGGCAACGGGCAGAAATCCTTGATGATATTGATGAACGATGTGCTGAAAGTAGCACTTGTTACAACTCATCTGCCCATTAAAGATGTGGCCAGTGCCATCACCAAAGAAGCGATAATAGAAAAAGCAACCATTTTCCATCAAAGCCTGCGCCGTGATTTCCGCGTAAGCACACCGCGCATTGCTATACTTTCGCTAAACCCACATTCTGGCGACAATGGACTCCTTGGAACAGAAGAGCAGAGCATTTTGACGCCAGCCATTGAAGAACTTGAACAGAAAGGTATACATGCCTTTGGCCCATTTGCTGCCGACGGTTTCTTTGGCACAAGAGCATACACTGCATTCGACGGCGTATTGGCAATGTATCACGACCAAGGCTTGACACCTTTCAAGACAATTGCACTTGAAAACGGAGTCAACTACACCGCAGGCCTGCCTATAGTACGTACGTCACCAGACCACGGTACAGCATACGACATTGCCGGAAAAGGATGTGCTGACGAAAATTCGTTCCGCCAAGCCATTTTCACGGCTATTGACATCTACCGGAATCGTAAGCAGTACGACCAGCCACTCTCCAATCCTCTGCCAAAACTCTTCCACGAAAAACGCGAAGATGGTGACAAAGCACGCTTCACCAAGCAACACGAAAAGTAAAATTTCTGACAAAATATGCCATTGTGTCAGTTTTTATACTTAATTTTGCGCGCTAAATGAAGAGTACAGAACTGCAAAATATAAAACAGCGTTACAACATCGTAGGCAACTGCGATGCTTTGAACCGTGTACTTGATGTTGCTCTGCAAGTGGCACCTACCGACCTTTCTGTTCTCATCGTTGGAGAAAGTGGCGTCGGTAAGGAAATAATCCCAAGGGTTATTCACGACAACTCTCCACGCAGACGCGAGAAGTATTTTGCAATCAACTGCGGCTCAATTCCAGAAGGCACTATTGATTCAGAGTTGTTCGGCCATGTAAAGGGTTCTTTTACCGGAGCCATCAGCGACTCCCTCGGTTATTTCGGAGCAGCCAATAAGGGCACACTGTTCTTAGACGAGGTTGGCGAATTGCCTATCGCTACGCAGGCGCGGCTCCTGCGCGTACTGGAAAATGGAGAGTACATTCCAGTAGGAGCCACGGAGGTCAGGAAAACTGACGTTCGCATTGTTGCTGCTACCAACGTCAATATACGTCAGGCTATCAACGAAGGACGTTTCCGCGAAGACCTTTATTATCGACTGAATCAAGTGCCCATACAAATGCCTGCCTTGCGTGATCGCGGAGAAGACGTAATACTGCTTTTCCGCCTGTTTGCAATGCAAATGGCAGAAAAGTACCACATGGAGAAAATAGTGCTTACAGATGAGGCAAAGCAGATGCTGATGCGCTATAAGTGGCCAGGCAATATACGCCAACTGAAAAACATCACAGAGCAAATCTCCATCCTTGCAACACAACGTGAAATAACTCCTGAAGTACTTTCGCATTTCATACCACAAGACCAGGAAAGTACCCAGTTGGCCACAATACGCTCCAACGAAGGCGAACACACTTTCGAGAATGAGCGTGAAATACTCTACAAAATCCTTTTTGAACTACGAAGTAACGTCAATGACATGCGGCGCGAGATGAGCACTCTTAAAAAACAAATTGAAGATGTGCAGTCTGCACCTGCTGCAGTTGGCGGCGTAGGCTCACTATCCCCTTCCAACACGCTTCCCACGATGCCATCACCCATTGCTGCTACAACACTGACAGCAATGAAGGAAATTCCTGCAGTGACAGAAGATGCCGTAGCCGAAGAATATGTAGAGCCTATGCGTGAGCCGGAAAATCTAAACCTTGATGATCTAAGCAGACAAATGCTCGAGAAGGCACTTGATCGCAATGGAGGAAATCGCAAGAAGGCTGCCCAGGAACTTGGCATCAGTGACCGCACTCTATATCGCCGTCTGAAACAATACGGAATGGGCATCCTGTTGCTGTTGCTTATGGTGTCGTGCTCTGTAAGTTATAAATTCAACGGCGCAAGCATTGACTATACCAAAACCAAGACCATACAGATAGCAGACTTTCCTATACGCGCCAGTTATGTGTGGGGACCGATGGGGCCAATGTTCAACAACCAACTGAAAGACCAGTTTGCCAATCACACACGCCTGCAGCAGGTGCGGCGAAACGGCGACCTTAAGATAGAAGGCGAAATAACACAATACCAGCAGCGCAATAAGTCGGTGTCGGCAGAAGGCTATTCTGCCCAAACAGAACTTTCCATGACTGTAAATGTGAGATTTGTCAACAACGTCAATCATAGCGAGGACTTTGAACGGCAATTTACAGCCACATCCACCTATGAGACGACACAGTCGCTTAACTCTGTACAGGAAGAACTGGTTACGCAAATGGTAAAAGATCTTTGCGACCAGATATTCAATGCGACAGTAGCCAACTGGTAGGCACTGAAGAATACTAACAAGCATCATGCAACTGACGGAACTGATAAGACATCCAGAGAAGATGGACCGCGACACGCTATACGAGTTGCGGTCGTTATTGGCTCTGCATCCATACTTTCAGACGGCCCGTCTATTGATGCTACAGAACCTGTATATTCTTCACGACGCATCCTTTGACGAAGAATTACGCCGTGGCGCAATTTATATCACAGACAGAAAGAAGATATTCAATCTTGTAGAGGCTGCCCATTACAAGTTGCAGAAGCCGTCGTCACAGAGTATCGCCTCGGAAGAACCAAGGCCAGCAGCCAACCGCACGATGACCCTTATAGACACATTCCTTGACTCAATTCCCAAAGATGAGGAAGAAGCAGACAAGAAGGAGAAGAGACGCCCCACGCCTGTTGATGCAACCATCGACTATGTGGCATATCTTTTAGAAATGGAGGCAGAAAACATAAGCCATACTGCAACAGAAATGCCAGAGATGCCCGGTCAGAACCTGATAGACCAGTTTCTTGAACAGGAAAAAGGCCGTATCGTACTTAGCCCTCTCCCCTCCGAAGAACCCGACGCTGGCGAAAAGAAGATACAGGCCGTACAGCAGCCAGCCTCGGAAGAGCCGGAAGAAGAATATTTCACAGAGACTTTAGCACGAATATATATCAAACAAGGCAGATATCAGAGAGCACTTGAAATAATCCAACGGCTTAGCAATAGTCTGCCACAGAAGAACGCGTATTTTGACGACCAGATAAGATTTCTTGAAAAACTGATAATAAACAGTAATAGTAATAAAAAATAAACAAAAACAAACAATTATGGGACTTTACACATTATTTGTTATCCTGATTGTCCTGGCTGCAGTACTTATGATACTCATTGTACTCATCCAGGAGTCAAAGGGCGGCGGACTGTCTTCCAGTTTCGCAACGTACAACCAGATTGGCGGTGTGAGAAAAACCACGGACTTTATTGAGAAAGCCACATGGAGCCTTGCTGCAGCAATGGTGGTTATCAGTGTTATTTGCGCATGGGTGGCTCCAACGGCAACAACAGAAAGTTCTGTGCTCGAGGGCATTGAAAACCCCATCACCAATCCTAATACTTTGCCCGGCTTTGGTGCCAGCCAGACAAACGATGCAGCAACTGCTACACCAATAGCACCTGCAACTCCTGCTGCTCCAGCGGAAACTCCTGCACAGCCTGCCAATTAAAAAAAAGCGTAACAATCAATGGCGACAGACCGTAAATCTGTCGCCTTTTTTTTGTAGCAGACAGAGCATTAGTTATGATATGTAAAAAACTGAGAAAAAAACAGTGTTATTTTTTGTGGTATAAAGAAATAAATGTAAATTTACACCCAAAATTCTAAAACCTAACAAAATAACCTTTTTCTATCATGAAGAAAATTGCCATTTTCCCCCTGTGCGCACTGTTAGCAATCATTGGCTTGCTTGCATCATGCACAACCAAAGAACAGTCATCACTGACACTGTCTGGTTTGGATGCTACTCGTTTTGATACTATTATCAATGAGAAGCCTGTAAAACTCTATACTCTGAAAAACGACAACGGTATGGAAGTGTGTATCACAAACTATGGCGGTCGCATAGTTTCACTTGTAGTCCCCGACCGTGACAACAATCCTGTTGACGTCGTATTAGGTTTTGACAACATTCATCAGTATGCCGACACTCTCAATTCTCCTACCGACTATGGCTCCAGCGTAGGCAGATATGCCAACCGCATTGGCGGTGCAAAATTCCAACTCAACGGAACGGAATACCAACTCACCGTCAACGATGGTGCCAACTGTCTTCACGGTGGTGGCAACACAGGATGGATGAATCAGGTCTATGATGTCATTGAGGTGAATGATTCTCTCATTAAGTTGCAGATCAATGCAGCTGACGGTGAGAACGGATTCCCCGGCAACGTAACAGCCATCACCACCTATAAGGTTACGGCCGACAATGTGCTTGATATCACATGGGAGGCAACCACCGACAAACCAACTATTGTGAACCAGACGAACCACAACTACTACAATCTGAGCGGCGATCTGGAGAATGCTGCTTACGATCAGGTTCTCTATGTGAATGCCGACAACTTCACCGAGGCTGATTTCAGCTATATGCCTACCGGCAAGATTCTTCCTGTTGAGGGAACTCCTATGGACTTCCGTACACCGCATGCCGTTGGCGACAGCATTCACTCTGAATACTATCAGATTAAGAATGCTCATGGCTACGACCACAACTGGTGCCTGAACACCAATGGTGATGACACGCAGGTTTGTGCTTCGCTCTATAGCCCCCGTACAGGCATCTTCATGGAGATGTTCACCAACGAGCCTGGTGTGCAGGTGTATAGCGGTAACTTCCAGGGCGTGAACGGCGAAGAGAACATCGTTCGCAAACTCGGTAAGAAATATCCTCAGCACGTGAGTGTATGTCTGGAGAGCCAGAAATATCCCGACTCGCCAAACCATCCCGAATGGGCAAGTCCTGTGGTTACTCCCGAGAAGCCATATTACAGCCACGCAGCTTATAAATTCAGCATCAAATAATCAAAATCCTATAAATACTAATTAAACTATGAACTGGAGTTCACATGAATTCATTTGGCTCGACTGGGCGATTCTCGCCATCGGCCTTTGTGGAGTGGTGGCTGCCGTGTGGTATGCCATCTGGAAAGACAAGAAAGCCCAGA
>CALFIY010000001.1 GCA_937877595.1 uncultured Prevotella sp. | reverse complement strand
ACTTTTATTATTTTTTAACAGTGCTGGCGGGCGTAATCATTAAATAAACATAAAAATAGAACAGGCTACACCTTATTTTAAATAAGTAGTACTACCTTTGCACGATTAGGAAAACAGAACAAACAAAACATAGAAGAAAAATGAAGAAATTTGCAGTAATCCTGTCGTCAGTAGCAGTTGTAGCAATGATGCTGACATCGTGTGGCGGTAAACTCGGACAGTTGTCTGCCGACAATTTCAAGGTGGTGCCAAATCCTCTGGAGGCAGAGCAGGGCAAAGTTGAGGCCACTATCAACGGCATGTTCCCCGAGAAGTATATGCAGAAGAAGGCCGTGGTGACGGTGACTCCCGAACTGCGCTTTGTGCAGGACGGCGTACAGCAGTCCGTAAAGGGCAGCAGTGCTACATTCCAGGGCGAGAAGGTGCTGGGCAACAACCAGACCGTGTCCTATCTTCTTGGAGGCAACTATTCGATGAAGACAAGTTTCGACTATGTGCCTGCCATGCAGAAGAGCGAACTGTATCTGACGTTTGACGCCGTGCTTGGCAAGAAGCAGGTCGACGTGCAGCCAGTGAAAGTTGCCGATGGCGTCATTGCCACGAGCGAACTGTATCGCCGCACTGTCCTGACAGCCCAGCCCAGTGTGTCGCAGGATGCTTTCCAGCGCGTGACGGAGCAGAAACTCGATGCAAACGTGAAATTCCTCATCCAGCAGGCAGAATTGCGCAAGAGCGAACTGCAGAGCAACTCTGTCAAGGACTTTGTCAGCCTGCTCCATCGCATTGCTGCCGATAAGGAGAACATGAATATCTCCAACGTTGAGATCTCTGCCTATGCATCGCCTGACGGTGGCGTGGAACTTAATGAGAAACTTGCCAACCAGCGACAGCAGACAACAGAGAGTTATGTGAAGAACCAGATGAAGATAGCGAAGATAGACACGCATCTCACCTCTGAATATACTGCTCAGGACTGGGAAGGTTTCCAGGCTCTTGTCAAGGTAAGCAATATTCAGGACAAGGACGTGATACTGCGTGTGCTCTCAATGTATCAGGACCCGCAGGAGCGCGAGCAGCAGATAAAGAATATGAGTCAGGGCTTCCAGGAACTTGCCGACGGCATTCTTCCGGAATTGCGCCGTGCACGCATGACTATCAACTATGAGACCATAGGACGCGACGACGACCAGATTTTCGAGCAGTACAAGCAGGATGCCTCGCAACTGAGCGTAGAGGAACTCATCTACGCCGCATCCATAGCCGAAAATGACGTTCAGCGCGAGAATATTCTCAAGACAACAACAACACTGTATCCAAAGGACAGCCGTGCATACAACAACCTGGCAGCCCTTGCCATTCAGAAGGGCAACACTGATGAGGCAAAGAGACTGCTCGGTGTCGCTGGTGAAGTGGACAAGCGCAATGCTGAGGCAAACGCCAACCTGGGACTCATCGCATTGCAGGAGGGCGACATGAAGGCTGCTGAAAACTACGTGTCGCAGGCTGCCGGTGCAAAGGGCGTTGCCGAGGTGATAGGCAACCTGCATCTCGCTCAGGGCAACTACGCTCTGGCAGAGCAGGACTTCGGCAACACAAAGTCGAACAGCGCTGCCCTGGCACAGATATTGAACAAGGACTATGCGCGTGCAGCACAGACGCTTTCGCTTATCAAGCAGAAGGATGGCATGACCGACTACCTTTCGGCCATCCTCTATGCGCGCCAGGGTAAGAACAGTGAGGCTGCAGCCAGTCTGAGCAGTGCCCTGGCGAAGGATGCTTCGCTGCGAGCCTATGCTTCCAACGATATAGAGTTGAAGAACGTAGCAAAATAGCAGGTGAAGTCTGCCTTAACCATGTACCATGTACGAAAATTTCTTCAGGCAACGGCAGTGCTGTCAGTGACGGCGCTACTTCTCTCGTGTGGTTCGGAGAACGGGAAGTTCCGCTTTGAGGGACGTCTCCGCCACCTTAATCAGGGGGAATTTCTCGTGTACAGTACTGATGGTGGCATGATGGGCATCGATACCATACCCGTGCGCGAAGGCAGATTTTCCTACGAGCGCGAGATACTGAAGCCGGCAACATTCGTAATCGTGTTTCCCAACAACAGCGAGCAGCCCGTGTTTGCCAAGCCTGGCGCCGAGGTTACGATAAAGGGCGACGCGACGCACCTGAAGGAACTCGTGGTTCGCGGCACTGCAGAAAACAGTGCCTATACTGAACTGCGCAAGGAACTTAACGACCTTGTTCCTCCAGACGTGCCTGAGGCTGTGGAGAAATTTATTTTGGAAAACCTCCGCTCGCCCGTGAGCAAATATCTGCTCCAGAAGTATTTCGTGCAGACGGCGCAGCCCGACTATTCGCGTGCGGCGCGACTTGCTGCTGCAATGTTGAGCCAGGAGCCCGACAATGCCCAACTGCGCAACCAGCGTGACCTGTATGCATCGCTGAAGGTGAACAAAAAGGGGGGCCGCCTGCCAGCGTTCTCGGCAACCGACGTCAACGGCCGCAATGTCACTCAGGCGCACATGCGGCAGAAGGTGAGCGTGATAGGTGTGTGGGCAACGTGGAACTATGCCAGCACCGATATGGTGCGCCGCATGCGCCAGTTGCAGAAGAAGCATCCCGACGACCTCGCTCTCATGGGCATCTGCGTGGACGGACGCGTGGCAGAATGTAAGCGTAGGGTGGAGCGCGACTCGCTGCTGTGGCCTAACGTATGCGACGGCATGATGTTCCAGACGGCGCTGCTCGGCAAGTTTGGCATGACAACGGTTCCCTCAAATATCATACTTGACCGTAAGGGACGTATTGTAGAGAAGAACGTGCTGCCACACAAGTTGCAGGAGACCGTGGAGAAGTATCTGTAGTAACGGTGATGGAGGCATTGAAGTCTGTACGTGTGGTGGTGTTCGACGCTGACGACACGCTGTGGGACTGCCAGTCGTGGTTTGACGATGTGGAGCGCCGCTGCTGTGAACTGCTGAGTGCGTGGGCCACGCCGGAAGAGGTGAGCAGAGGTCTGTTTTCCACGGAGCGTGCCAACATGCCGCTGTTAGGATATGGCACAAAGGCTTTCACGCTGTCGCTGATAGAGAATGCGCTGCGCATTACTGGCAACCAGTTGCCTGCCACTGTCGTTGCTGAACTTTTGGAATTGGGCAAGGGACTGCTGAGATTTCCCACGACACCTCTGCCAGGAGTTGCCGACACGCTGGAGCGACTTTCAGCCGACCGTAGTCACCGCCTTGTGGTGTTCACAAAGGGCGAACTGATGGATCAGGAAGATAAGTTGCGCCGCTCCGGTCTGGAGAAATACTTCACTCACCTGGAGATAGTCTCCGACAAGACCGAGGCGGAATACCGCTGCCTTTGCGAGCATCTTGACGTGGCGCCGGAGGAGACGGCGATGGTTGGCAATTCGTTCCGCTCTGATATTGCGCCGGCCCTTTACGCAGGGGCATGGGCTTTACACATTCCATATCACGTGGTGTGGGAGTTGGAGAAGAGCGAGGAGTTTGTCCACGACCGCTTGCGCAAGATAAGCCACTTTGAAGAAATCATTAACTACCTAACATAGAGTTTTTATATGCAAGAAACACGACAAAACAAGATATCGCGACTGTTGCAGAAAGAGTTGAGCATCATCTTTCAGACTCAGACGCGTGCCATGCATGGCGTGATGGTGAGTGTGACACGTGTGCGCGTGAGTCCCGACCTGAGCATCTGTACTGCCCATCTGAGCATCTTTCCCAGCGAACGGTCGGACGAACTTATGGCCAACATCAACCGCAATATAGCACAGATAAGATATGAATTAGGTACGCGCGTGAGGCACCAGTTGCGTATCATTCCCGAACTCCGCTTCTTCATCGACGACTCTCTTGACTACATTGAGCATATTGATGAACTGCTGAAGAAGTGAGAGGACAATGGTTTTCCCGTTTTTCGTAGCCCGACGTTATCTCTTCTCGAAAAAGTCCACTAATGCCGTCAATGTGATTAGTGGTATTTCTGTTGTCGGCGTTGCCGTGGCATCGATGGCCCTGATGGTGACGTTGAGCGTGTTCAATGGGTTTCAGGACATGGTTGCCTCGTTCTTTACGCAACTTGACCCTCAGATTAAAGTCGTGCCTGTAAAGGGCAAGGTCGCTGCTTCCGACGACCCACTGCTGCAGCGCATGCGCAGTATGCCGGAGGTGGCTGTGGCAACCGATGTGATGGAAGACCAGGCGCTTGCCGTCTATGGTGACCGTCAGGCCGTGGTGATGCTGAAGGGCGTGGCCGACAACTACGAGCGGCTTACGCACGTCCGCGAAGTGCTGGATGGAGACGGCGAGTTTGCCCTGCATGCTGCCGACATGCATTACGGTATCCTCGGCATTGGCGTTGCCTATCAGTTGGGTACGGGCTACAATTTCAAGTATCCACTGAAAGTCTATGCGCCACGCCGTGAGGGCCAGTTTGACATTGCCAATCCCGAGGAAGGCTTTGTGACCGACGAACTGTATTCGCCCGGAGTCCTCTTCTGCATGAAGCAGAACAAGTACGACAAGCATTATATTTTGACGTCATTGGAATTTACGCGCAGGCTGTTTGGACGTGAGGGAATGCTTTCCTCGCTTGAGATGCGGCTGAAGCCAGGCAGTGATATTGAACGTGTGAAATCGGAGATGACGGCTATGGCGACAGGCAGGTTTCGTGTGCTCGACCGCTATGAGCAGCAGGACGACACGTTCCGTATTATGAAGATAGAGAAACTTATGGCCTATGTCTTCCTGACGTTCATACTTGCCATAGCCTGTTTTAATATTATCGGCAGTTTGTCGATGCTGATGATAGACAAGCGCGACGATGTCGTCACGCTGCGCAGCCTTGGCGCCTCCGACCGTCAGGTGGTGCGCATCTTTCTTTTTGAAGGACGTATGATTTCGCTTATCGGAGCAGTGGTGGGCATCGCTGTCGGCCTGTTGCTATGCTGGCTTCAGCAACAATATGGCATAGTGAGGCTTGGCGATAGCGAGGGCGCCTTTGTTGTCGACGCCTATCCTGTCAGCGTCCATGCCGTTGATGTAGTGGCTGTACTTGCCACGGTGATTGCCGTGGGCTTCCTTTCTGTGTGGTATCCTGTCAGGTATTTTGCGCGACGGCTACTGTAGCCTGTTATCTGCACATGTTGCATCCCTCGCATTTCTGTAGTTCGCCTCTGAGACGTTTCTCTACGAGGTAGTGCAGCCTGTCGCGCAGCGGAGCCAGTTCTATGCGGTCTATCACCTCACCGACGAATGCATTCTCAAGCAACATCCTTGCCTCTTTTCTGCTGATGCCGCGCTGCTGCATGTAGAACATTGCCGCATCGTTCAGTTGGCCAACTGTGCTGCCGTGTGCGCATTTCACGTCGTCGGCATAAATTTCAAGCATTGGCTGCGTGTACATGCGTGCCTTGTCGGTGGCCGTAAGGTTCTGGTTTGTCATCTGCGAAGAAGTCTTTTGCGCGCCGGGCTTTACGAGGACGCGTCCGGCAAATGCTCCTGTGGCTTCTCCATCGAGCACGTACTTGTAGAGTTGGTTTGAAGTGCAGTGGGGTGCGTGGTGTGTGATGAGCGTGTTGTTGTCGGCATGCTGCTGCTTGTCGGCAATCACGCAGCCGCAAGACTGACATTCCGCCCCTTCGCCGGCAAGGTCGATGCGCAACATGTTGCGTGTAGTGCCGTTGTGCAGTGTTATGATGTTGTGACGTAGTAGACTTCCTGCCTCCTGCCTTATGTAGACGTTGCTTACGCGTGTACTCTTGGCGTGTGTCTCCTCCATGCAGTACAGGTCAAGATGTGCGTGCTCACCTACGAAAGCCTCTGTCACCTGTGTTGCCAGAAATCGGTGGTCGTCTATTGCGTGGTCGCAGAGCAGCAGTCTTGCCTCTGCGTCTTCTTCTACCACGATGAGCACGCGGCGGTTTACCATCAGGTCAACGTCGGAGCGTAGCAGGTTGATTACTTGTATGGTGCCCTCTGCGTGTACTCCGCGCGGCACGTAGACTGCCAGTCCGTCCTGCGCCAGCATGGTGTTAAGAGCCGTTACTCCGTCGGCATCGCTGACGGCAAGCCTGTTGTAGCACTCTGTCAGTCTGTCTGCCAGCGTCGAACCAGACTTTGTGAGTTCCCTGAGTGAGCCAACCACGATTTCCCCTTTTTGCGGAGACGATAGGGTGGATGTGCTGCTCACCTCTTGCCTGTCGCTTCTGAAGAACTCGTCGTTAGCCATGAAGTATAGCCGTGTGGAGAGGTTGGGGACGTTGCAACTGAACACGTCTTTCGTGTTCACCGGTATTGCCAGCCTGTTGAGGTTGATGCCGTAGTCGGGTGCAAAGAGGGCATCTATGTCGGTGTAGCGATAGCGCTCCGCCTTGCGAGAAGGAAATCCTGTTGCGGCGAAACGCTCGAAGGCTTCGCTGCGCTGTGCGTTCATGGCCGGCGACGAGTGACTGTCGATGGCTTCGCGCATCTCTTGAAAGAGCCTAATATATTGTTGTTCTGAATTCATTGATCGTTGAACATTGAGGATTGAAGCAAGAGGTGAGTAGTGAGTGGTGAGTGGAGAGAGGTGAGTAGTGAGTGGTGAGTGGTGAGTGGTGAGTAGTGAGTGGTGAGTGGAGAGAGAAATGCCGGATAAACTCTGGAAATCTGATGTTAGTGCAACTGAAAAAGTATTCTCTCGCTCCTTTCCCCTGACCTCTCACCACCCAAAATTATGAATTTTTTATCCAGTCGTAGCCGCGCTCCTGTATCTCTTTGGCCAGTTCTGGTCCTGCCGTCTTCACTATTCGTCCTTGGTAGAGCACGTGGACTACGTCGGGGCGTATCATTTCCAGCAGTCGGTCGTAGTGTGTGATGACGATGCACGATGTTTCTGCCGTCTTCAGCATGTTCACTCCGTTTGCCACCGTGCGCATTGCGTCGACGTCGAGTCCAGAGTCTGTCTCGTCGAGTATTGCGAGGCGTGGTTCAAGCATTGCCATCTGGAATATCTCGTTGCGCTTCTTCTCGCCTCCACTAAATCCCTCGTTGACACTGCGGTTAGCCAGTCGGTTGTCCAGTTCCACAACCTTCTGCTTCTCGCGCATCAGTTTGATAAACTCCGTGGTTTTCAGTTCCGGCAGCCCCTGGTATTTGCGTTTCTCGTTGATTGCGGCCTTCATAAAGTTGGTCATCGAGACGCCAGGTATTTCTACGGGATACTGAAACGAGAGAAATAATCCCTCGTGGGCTCTGTCTTCTGGCTTCATGTCCAGCAGATTTTTCCCGTTGAATATAGCCTCTCCCTCTGTCACCTCGTAGAGGGGATTTCCTGCGAGCACTGCAGAGAGCGTCGATTTTCCAGAGCCGTTGGGCCCCATTATGGCGTGTGTCTCGCCGTCGCGTATTGTGAGGTTGATGCCCCTCAGTATTTCCTTGTCGCCTATCGTAGCGTGCAGATTTCTTACTTCCAGCATGTTCTGTCTTTTTTAATCGCCTGCAAAGGTACGATTAAGCAAGCGCAAAACAAAAGAATTCATTTTTTTTTTGCCGAGCGTAAGTACCTTCGGCGGTGCCGACAATGCCATAATCTTATCTTTACAGTACTTGATGGCAATATGCCACCTATTCAACAGTGGAAATTACAATAATTGTATGATGGGCACTGGAACCTTGGCCACGGATGGTCCGGCGACATGTAAAAAAGACATTAATAAAATAATCCCGCTGAGATAGGCATTGCTTCTCAGCGGGATTATTTTATTGTATATTGTCTATTTTACAAAGACTTTCCTGCCGCCGTTGACGTAGATGCCCTTCTGGGCTGGCTGCTGCCCGAGGCGGCGACCGTCGAGCGAGAACCACGGAGTCGTGGCGATGCTGCTGTCAGCCTTGGGCAGTTCGATGGCTGAGGGTACGGGATTATTGGAGTACGTGAAGTTGAACTTGTAGTATTTGCCGCCGTTGCGGTGGATGAAGAGTGGCTGCAGCCACTGGTTGAATTCCGAGAAATAGAGGGCAATGGTGTATGTCTCGCCGTCATCCCACAGCGCCCTCAAGTGATACGGCAAGCAGTTTGCGTGCTTCGACGGCAAATTCCATTGGTAGTTTCTGGAGTACTTCGCGAGCATAGCCGTTGACAATGAGGCTTACGGCCTGCTCCATAGGAATGCCGCGCTGCTGGCAGTAGAAAAGTTGGTCTTCGGAAATCTTGGAAGTGGTGGCTTCGTGTTCGAAGATGGCTGTCGGATTGTGGACGTCCATATAAGGGAAGGTGTGAGCACCGCACCGCGAGCCGAGAAGCAGCGAGTCGCACGAAGAGTAGTTGCGTGCTCCCTGAGCCGACGACGTGGCGCGCACCAGTCCGCGGTATGAGTTCTGCGAGTGACCTGCTGATATGCCCTTGGAAATTATTGTCGATTTCGTGTTTCGGCCCATGTGTATCATCTTTGTGCCGGTGTCAGCCTCCTGATAATTGTTGGTGACGGCAACGCTGTAGAACTCTGCCTGCGAACCGTCGCCGCGCAGTACGCACGAGGGGTACTTCCACGTAATGGCAGAACCCGTCTCCACCTGCGTCCACGACAGCCGTGCGTCGGTGCCGCGCAGGTCGCCGCGCTTGGTGACGAGGTTCAGCACGCCGCCGCGCCCCTGCTCGTCGCCAGGGTACCAGTTCTGCACGGTGGAATATTTCACCTCGGCGCGGTTCATCACCACTATCTCTACAATGGCGGCATGGAGTTGGTTCTCGTCGCGCATTGGTGCAGTGCAACCTTCAAGATAGGATACGTAGGAGTCGTCTTCGGCCACGATGAG